>JABWBV010000164.1 GCA_013359445.1 Anaerolineales bacterium
TGTGGCGATGCTGTTTCGCTGGCCGCTCTCCAGCCGGGGGAAACAGTGGTGGACCTGGGTTCCGGCGGGGGGCTGGAATGTTTTATCGCCGCCAAACAGGTCGGGGAAACAGGGCACGTGATCGGCGTGGATATGACCCCGGAGATGCTCACCCGCGCGCGGGAAGCCGGAAAACGTATGGGCCTGGAAAATGTCGAATTTCGGGAGGGGTATATCGAAATGATGCCCGTGGAAGACGCGACGGTGGACGTGATCATGTCGAATTGCGTGATCAACCTCTCGCCGGATAAAGCCCGCGTGTTGGCGGAAATGCACCGGGTGCTGAAACCCGGCGGGCGCATTGCCATCTCCGACATTGTGACCAAAGGTCAGATTCCTGAGTTGTTGAAAGCGAATATGGAATTGTGGAGTGCCTGTGCCTCTGGTGCGCTCCCCGTCGCCGAGTGGGAAGGGGGCTTGCGCGAACTGGGCTTTACCGATATTCAAGTGGTCCCGAACGGGCAAACCCACGAATGGTTGAGTAAACTGCCTGTTGGAATGCCATATTCCGCGGCAATTACGGCCCGAAAAGGTTAAACCCAAAAAGCAGACGAAAGAAAAAGGCGCAGGACGACCATCCTGTGCCTTTTCTTTTTCCCGTTTATAGTACACTTGCGTATGTGACGACTGACTCCCAAATCTCCCTCGCGGACCTCCGCGCAAAAGTCGCCGAATTTGTGGCGGCGCGCCACTGGCAATCCTTCCACAACCCTAAAAACCTTGCGATGAGCATCGCGATTGAGGCGGCGGAATTGCAGGAACACTTCCAATGGCTGACTAATGAAGAAAGCCTGCAATACGTGCGTACCCTCGAACAAAAACTGGATGTGGCCGATGAACTGGCCGACATCCTGATCTACTGCCTAAGTTTTGCCAATTCGACCGACATAAACGTGAGCGAGGCGGTGCTGAGAAAGCTCGCCCGCAACGAACATCGTTTCCCCCGCCCGGAGAAATCATGATCACCCACATTGTATTTTTCAAACTCCTTGACGCCTCCTCTGAAAATCAGACCGTTATCGCAGAAAAACTCCTTTCCATGCAGGGGCAAATTCCCCAACTTCGGTATCTCGAAGTCGGTATAGACAAACTCCGCACGGCTCGTTCGTTTGACCTTTCCCTGATCACCCGGTTTGATACCTGGGAAGACTACGAGGGCTATCAAAATCACCCCTATCATCAAACCGAAATTCTGCCCTACGTTCGCTCCGTCATCGAAAAATCCGTCGTTGTAGATTACGAAAGCGTGGTTTAAAAAATTCCCCCAAAATCCTATGAATTCCTATGAGTTCCGGGGAACTTGTGGGAATTTATGGGAACTCTGAGAAACTCACCCCCCTTCTATGAACTGTTGCTCCAACCCCCAATGCCGCGGTATCGAACAAATATTTGATGACTCTGTTGCGCGCAAGGAATTGAAAGAATACAAGCGCAAAGGTGTCAAAAAAACCACGCGCCTGCTTCTAAACGCGGTGCAAAACCTGGGTGTGAAAAATGCCAGCCTCCTCGACATCGGCGGGGGGATCGGGGCGATTCAGTTGGAACTTCTCCAGGCGGGAGTGGCGCAGGTGACGAACGTGGACGCCTCGCCCGCGTATAGCAACACCGCGCGTGACGAGGCCACCCGTCTGGGATGGGGGGATCGGGTCAGTTACCACGTCGGCAATTTTGTGGACCTGGCCCCGACATTGCCTTCCGCGGAGATTGTCACGCTGGATCGGGTGATTTGTTGTTACAACGATATGCCCGCGCTGGTACAGGCGTCCGTGGACCGGGCGCGGCGGGTGTATGCGGTGGTTTTTCCCAAGGATGTCTGGTGGATTAAGGCCGGGATTGGGCTGGCAAACGGACTGCAGAAGGTTTTTCGCCATCCTTTTCGCATTTTTGCCCACCCGACGGAGGAGGTGGAGGCGCTCGTGCGGGCGCGGGGGTTCGAGCGGGTGTTTACCAACCGGGGTCTTTTTTGGCAGGTGATTGTGTACGCGAAAGGGTGAAGGTTTCAGCGATGCGGGAAGCCTGTCAGTATTCCATTGAAAGTGGATAGTTCAGCCTTCAACTAATCAACCTTCAACCCTTCCAACGCATATATCGCAGTGGGGGCGGCTTTCCCTTTGAGTGAAAAATCCCCTAAATACGCATAATTAAAGTGCGGGGCAGTGGCCTCGTAAATGGGCTTTGAAGCCAACACTTGATTTGGCTCGGCGCGGTTCATCAAACGCGCGGTCGTATTGATCGTGTCCCCCAGCACATTGAACTCGCGCCGCCCGCGCGGTTCCCCAATTTCTGCGGAGAAGGCCGGCCCAACGTTGACCCCCACCTGACAGAATAGATGAAACGGTTCGCCATTGACGGTAATGGGGGGAAGATTGGCAACAATGGCGCGAATGGCAAGGGCTGTTTCCGCCGCGTGGAGAGGGTAGTTTTTTGTCGGTTTGGGGGTCCCAAAGTAGATTGCCATGTCCGAGCCGTTGAGGTGGCAGGTGACTTTTTTGAGCACGCCCCCTTTTTGTTCCACCACTGCGTTAATTTGGGTAAAAACTTCGGAGAAAGCTTGCACTAGCCCGGCCTGTTCTTCTGGGAGGGCTTTGTCGATGGATTCGGTTAGCCCGCGGAGGTTGACAAACACGGCGGCAGGGTTGGGGAATTCCGGGGGAATCCGGCGGGTTTCGGTGCTTTCGACCTGGATTTCCAAGACTTGTTGGGGCATGTGCGCGGCCAACGGGGCCACGCGTTCGATGCCCTGGCGAATGGCGTGTAACATCCCCTCGCGGCTGGAGTCCAGCATCAATACGGGGATGGAGCGGCGACGGACGGAGGAAAACAGTTCGTATTCCCCCAAAATCCCCGTGGCGAGGTCATCCACCACAAACATGTAGCCTGGTTTGCCCGGTTCGAAATGAAAGTCATCTCGCACGTGTTCGTAAGTTTCTTGCGTGAGACATACACGCCCGCGTTCGCTGGCGCTTTCGGCGTGTTTCGCTTGCAGGACCGTGTTGCCGAGCAAAACGTATTCCATCCGGTCGGGGGTGCCAATGTTGGCGGTGAGAAAACGCCCGCTGTGCAGACCCACGCGCATCCCCAGCGAGAAATTCCCCAGCGGGGTTTCGATTTTTTCAAAGTGGCGCATGGCCCGTTGCATCCGTAACCCCGCGCGGATCGCCCGTTCAATGTCTTTGCGGCCTTTGTCTTTGGGAAAGAGAATAAGAAGTGCATCACCAGTAAATTCCAATAAATCCCCCGAAGATTTGCTGGCGATTTCGATCATTTCGCCGAAGTAGGCGTTGAGGATGTTGAGGAGGGTTTCGGCTCCTTTTTGCCCAAATTTGTTGTTGGCCTCCATCAAGGTGGTGAACCCGACCAGATCGGTGAAGATGAGCGTGCCTTCCTGCCAGGTGAAGTCGAGCTGGCCGGGTTGGGGCGGACGCGTTGCAATGCGGCGGGGCAGGTAGTCGTCTAGAATATGGTAGAGGGTGCGGAGGTGGTTAAAGACCTGGTCCAGCATCTCGTCCGAGGGATCAATTTCAAGCGTTTCGGCCAGAAAATGAGGGAGTAACTGGCGCAGTTGGGGAAGTTGGTGGAGGGGGAAGGGGGCGTCGTGACTCATCCCCTTGATTATACGACACCCCAACATTTTCCCGCGAAAATTAAAAATGACAATTTCAGTAGATCGCAGGCGCTACGCCGGATTGCCAAATCCGGCGGGGGATTTGGCAATCCCCCGCAAGCCATTTCGATCTACTGAATATAGTGTACGTTAATCCCACTTGACAGGGGAAGTCTCGAAAAAAGGTGGGGAGGACATCCCCCATCCTTTTTTTTCGGCACCTTCTACTCTGGTGGGTAATTATATATAATGTGCGTTATGGAAATTATTCCCAATGTACACCTCATCACTGGGCCGATCGTGAATTGTTACCTGATTGTCGAACCCTCTGGGCTAACACTGATTGACACCGGCACCCCCGCCTACGCGAAAAAAATCACCGACACCATCACCGCGCTGGGTCGTTCCCTCCGCGACCTGAAATACATCTTGCTCACCCACTCGGACGCCGACCACGCGGGCAGTGCGGCGGCCCTCAAAGCGGCCAGCGGCGCAAAAGTGGCGACCAGCGCCATCGAAGCCGAGGCCATTGCCCTGGGCCGGCCCTCGCGCGAACCCCGTTTTAACGCGTTCGGACGTTTTGTGGCCGGGTTAATGCCCACGCTCTTTAGATACGACCCCTGCGAAGTAGACCAAATCCTCACCCCCGGCATGGATTTGCCCATCCTCGAACGTTTGTGGGTGGTGCCCTCGCCCGGTCACACGCCTGGTCACCTCTCCTTTTACTCCGCCGCGGCCAAAATTCTCTTCGCCGGCGATTCGCTCCGTTCCAAAAATGACGACCTCTTTGTTGCCACCGGTCCCGTCCTCTGGGACGAAGCCGAAGCCATCACGTCTATGCGTTTGCAAGCGGGCATGCGCCCCCGGATCGTCTGCGTCGGCCACGGAAAAGTCGTCAAAAACGCAGTCGCAAAATTTCCTCAGTAGAAACGTAGAACCCATCACCCCATGCCCATTCTCATCATCGGCGGTGTAACCATTGATATTTTGCACCTGCCGGGGCGAACAGCCCCGATCACCGCGGCGGGTGGCGCAGGCATGTACACCGCCCTCGCTTCTCACCGGGTTTGCGCGGCGCACCGTACCCCGTCAGTACACGCCCCCGCGCGGGATGCCATTCCCCCCGTCACCCTCTTCGCCCAACGCCCGCACCCCCTCCCCGACATCCTTCAACCCATCGCTCAAACGCTGAACTGGATCGGCCCGGTCATCACCCCGGACGAACTGCCTCGCCTGGAAATCGCCCACTACGGCGGGGGAAAAGCCGCCCTGCTCAATGCCCAATGGGGCGCGCAAGCCACCCTCACCCCGGACGCCCTCCCCGAAGATTTATCCCGGTTTGACTGGATTCACCTGGCCGTCATGGTGTCCCCCCAACGACAGTTGGAATTTCTGGACGTGTGCCGCACCCGCTCCCACGCGCAAATTTCCGCCGGGACAAACGGCAAAAACGCGCACGGGGAACCCGAAAAAGTCCGCGAACTCATCCGGCGGACGGATTTGTTTTTTATGAACGAAAATGAGGCAAACGCGCTCTTCGGCGGGGTGGAAAATGCCCGTGCCGAGCCGGGAAAACGCCTGATGATCACCCTCGGCGAGCGGGGGGCGTGGTTTTTGGAAGGGGATTCCCGCACCCATCTCCCCGCGTTCCCTGTCAGCGAAGTGGACCCGACCGGGGCGGGCGATACCTTCTGCGGGGCGACGCTGGCAGGGTTGGCAAACGGCCTGGATGCCGTGTCCGCCGCGCGAGCGGGGATTCAGTTGGCAGGGGAAACGATTCAGGCTGTGGGGCCGGAGAGGTTGTGGAAGTTGTAGGAATTATGGGAAATTTAGGGAACTGGTAGGAACTTAAAGGAATTCCCATAAATTCCCACAAGCTCCCCTAAATTCCCCTATTCTTATCCCCCCCTTCCCTTCCCCATCACTGTCAAATTCTGCCGCAACTTAATAATGCTATCCGCCGGGTGCAGGCCTTTGCGCACGCTGGCGTTGGCGTAGACGAGCGTCCGGGGGCCGATGAGACAGCCGGGGTTGAGGACGGAGTTACAACCGGTTTGGACATCGTCGCCGAGAATGGCACCGAGTTTGGCGAGGCCGGTGTCCACTTCCTGTTCGCCCACCCAGATTTTGATCGTCGGGCGTTTCCCAGTGACGGGGTCTTTTTCGCTGTTGATGGTGAGGTTGGAGAGTTTGGTCCCCGCGCCGAGGTTGGAACGCTGGCCGAGGATGCTATCGCCCACGTAAGCGAAGTGGGGGGCGTGCGCGCCGGGGAGGAGGATGCTGTTTTTGGCCTCACTGGCATGGCCGAGGATGCTATTTTCCAGCAGAATGACGTTTTCCCGAATATACGCGCCGTGTCGGACCACTGCCCCTTCTCCGATATATGCCGGGCCGATGATGTACGCGCCCGGTTCGATGACGGCAGTTTTGGCGATGTAAATGGGCGCATCGCTCAGGTACGCGCCGGGGTGAACGTGGCCGAGGATTGTTTGGGTGTCCCCGACGAGACGGGCAACGTGTTTTTTGAGGGTTTTGAGCGGTTCCCAGACGTATTCAGAGCCATTGAACAGGCTGAGGGAAATTGGGTCGGTGAGGGTGAAGAAGTTGGAGGGGTGGAGCATTTCGAGAGTCCTTTCATGAATGCGCTGATGACAGCGTTTCACGAATTCTACGAATAAATGAGGTTCGTGGCAATGTTCGGAGGGGAGGCCTTGCAAAATAAACGTCGTTCGTAAAGCCGGTCTCAACTTCTTGCCAATTCGTCGAAAATCGTTTAAAGTTTTCTCTCCTCATCAAACCATCTCATTCAAATTCAGGAGTCCCTATGCAAAACGGAATCTGCCCCAAATGCCAGGCGCAAGAAGTGTACCGGATGGACGGTAATCGTCTGTACGCGCAAGAAGTCGTGAGTCTGAAAGGAGGCGCTATCAGCAAAGGCGATGCCCCACACAAATATCTTTGCACGAATTGCGGCTATCTCGAATATTACCTCCCGCTGACGGAGGAAAATTTGGAGATGGTGAAAAACAACTGGGTCCGGGTCATGCCGGAATAAGCGAATCCACAAGAATCATTTAGGCACGCGAATTAAATAACTTGCGGAGGTCTTCTTCGGAATTTGTAGGAACTCATAGGAATTTATCGGAATTCTCCCCTGAATTCCGATAAGTTCCTACGAATTCCCCAAAATTCCCCAAATCCAGATCGGAAGTTTATTTAATTCTCATTCCTTAAGGAGTTCCCTATGTCTGAAGAAAAAGTACAAGGCCCCGCTTCCTATTTCCCATTCATTGAAAAGAAATACGGACAACCGATCCAGCATTGGCTCACGTTGCTGGATGGCGTCAAAGAGTTGAAGCACATGGAAATGGTCAACTGGCTGAAAACCGAGCATCAAATGGGGCATGGGCACGCCAACGCGCTCGTGGCGTATTGGCGGGCAAAGCATGATGCGGGTGCAAAATAATATCCTCACCATCGAAGAAAAACCGGATTGGTTCCAGTTAGGAATCCCTTTGGCGGCATTGTGGGGCTTGTTTTTTCTCATGGTCTTGCGAGAGAAAGGTGCGCTGTTCTTAGGTCTGGTTTTGCTAGTGTTGACGGGGTATTTTTTGTTTACAACCCATACCATCCGCTGTGTGCTAGATAAAAACACGCGTTCCCTCTCCTATACACAAATAGGACTGTTCGGAAACGTGCGAAAACAAGCCACTTGTCTGTTCTTACAGGTTCGTTCGGTACAAATCAAACGGTATGTGGCGCGGCAAAGAGATCGTTTTGAGTGTCGTTTGAGTGTAGGTGATCGGGAGATTTTACCCCTCTCCCAACCGATGGCGAATTTACCCGCATGTGAGCGATTTGCCCGACAGGTGCATACTTTCTTAGAAATCCAAAGACCGGTCAGTTTTTTGGATTAAACCCCGCAAACTCACGGGATAGCATCGCGCAAAGAAACCGGGTTTTTCCTTTGCAATAGCGAATCCAGTTCATCATCCCCTCATATTACAAATCGCCCGCTCCTTTCAACGGGCAAAAACCTGATTTCATCTCGAAAATCATCCCCAAAGCGCATGGTGAAACCCGGTTTCACGGTGAAACCTGGTTTTTCGCTTATCTGAAAATTGGGAGATCTGCCTGCCATTTCCCCAAAAATGAAATTTAAAAATTCAAAAGACTTCCTTTACAAAGCATCCAAATGAAAATTGAAAATGATGTTTTAACCATCCATGAAGCTTCCATAGCAAAATTATTCCTAGTCCTTTTGGGCATCGCGCTTGTTATTGGCCTCCCATTAGCTTATTCCGCTTTTCTCGACGAAGGACCGGGTAGTTTCATTTTGCTGTTCGTAATCTCTGCGCTACTTTTTTATGCGGTTATTCAGTCGAGAGCATTGCATTGTGTCATAGACAAAAATACCGGCAAGATTATTTATAACCGAGGAGGTGTCCTGGATACAAAGATTGGCGAATCGCACGCTGAATACCCCCTTTCCACCGCCACCAACGTGGAAGTGAAGCGTTTTGTCAACAGAGGTCGAGATAGTTTTGAATGTCGTCTGGTTTTTAAGGGCGGTGGACGGATCCGTCTCTCTGAGTCGAGGATGGGGCTAAGCTCGTGTGAACAGTATGCTCGTAAGGTGCATGAATTCCTGGAACTGGATCACCCTGTGGCGTTCGTGGATTAAAAAACAAGACCCCCGTCGAAAATTGGTTCAATCTCCAAGATTGAACCAATTTGGAAGGTTTCTGCCCCCTATCGGACGCGGGGCTAAATTTTGGGAGTCTTCGGGAGAGGGTTGAGGGTGGATTCGTTTGGTAACGGGGCGCGCGATGGGTGGGGAGACGTTTGGAGACTTCCGAAATTTGGGAGATCTGCTTGGCAATTCCCCAAAAATGCAATAAAGTTACCCCATCATCAAAACTCTGGTGGAAACCATCTTTGGTGGGAAAGAAAAAATTATGACTTCCCTCTCCCTTCAATCCTTCCTTGACCGATGGCCTCCGAACTTCGGAGACTTTTCACTCCAACACCAACTTCGGAATCTCCCCCTGCCGCGACCGCAAATCGAACGCACACCCCTCTGTCAGTACATGCACCGTCGCCCCACTGACTGCCACGGGCTGTGATCTGCTAATCTCCGCCACATTCGTCGCCGAGATTGTGCGCCCATCCACCACTGTCACCGCGTTTTGGCCCACCACGCGCAAACAGGTCTCGTTTTCGATAATCGCCGCCGTATTTTCATCCACCCCCACGCCCAAATACCCCGGATGCATCGCAATCGCATATAACAACCGCCCCAGCCGGTCACGCTGGCGAAAATGCTGATCAAAGATAATCTGATCGGTGAACCCCAACCCGCCACAAATCTGCGCCGCCCGGCCCCTGGGGGTCGCCCCGCGGCGGCCATCGGCAATCATCACCCGCGACAAAATCGCCGCCCCCGCCGAAGTCCCCCCGACCACCGCCCCGCGTCGGTACGCCGCCAGTAATTCCCGCTCCATCGCCGTCCCCCCCAACAGCGAAGACAACCGCATCTGCGTCCCCCCGGAAAAGAAAACCCCTGTCGCCTCCCGCACCGCCCCCAAGGCGTCCGCGGATGCCGCCCCCGCGCGGTCACGGAACTCGATCACCACCGGTGCTTCGCGCACGCCCAGATTCTGCAACGTCGTCTGGTACTCGCGCCCCGTCTCCGCCAGCCCCGATGCCTGGGGAAAGATCACAATCCGGGCCGCTTCCCCCCCTGCCAACCGGATAAATTCTCGAAAAATTTTGGGGTCTTCTTCATGCAAAGCCCCACCAATCGCGATAAGTGTGGTCGTCATAAAAGCCTCTAATCAAAAATGGGATTTCATAGGAATTTGTAGGAGCCTATAGGAACTTTCCTCTCAATTCCCCCAAGTTCCCCCAGTCGCCTCAAATTCCTTTCGCATCCAAAGAACTCACAGGAACTCCCCCCTAAAAATTTCTCCCACTAAACGGGTCCAGCGCATCGCGCAGGCCGTCGCCGACAAAGTTGATACCCAAGACGGTGAGCAAAATCAACGTCCCGGGGAAAAACCACAGCCAGGGCGATGTTTCCAGATATTGATAAGCGCCATCGAGCATATTGCCCCAGGTCGCTGTGGCCCCTTGCACCCCTAAACCGAGAAAACTGACATACGCCTCGGAAATGATCGCCCCCGCGACCCCCAACGTGGCGCTAACGATGAGCGGCGCAAGCGTGTTAGGAAGCAGGTGAACAAAAATGATGCGCGTATCTGACGCGCCCAACGCCCGCGAGGCCGCAATATACTCCCGCTCGCGCAAGGATAGGATATTGGCCCGGATGATGCGTGCCAACACCATCCACGAGGTCACGCCAATCACAATGATAATCACAAGCACGCTTCCGGTCAGCTCCCGCCCAAACAGGTTGATAGAAGGCAACCCTTTCCCAAAAAACCGCGCGCCGATGATGAGTAAAAACAAACTCGGAATGTTCAGCATCGCCTCAGTGAAGCGCATGAGCAAGCTATCCACCCAGCCACCATAGTACGCCGCCACCGCACCAATCAGCGCGCCCAAAAATACCTCAAACAGCGCGGCGGATATGCCGATGAGCAGGGAAATTTGCCCGCCATAAATCGTCCGGGCAAAAATGTCCCGTCCGATCACATCCGTTCCAAAAATATGTTCGGCGGAAGGAGGCTGAAGTTTGAGACTGGTATCGTTGCAATTGGCCCAGGCCTCGCCCCGCAGGGTTTCCCCGAGGGGTTCGCAATAGCCTTGCGAGAAAAAACTCCCCACGGTGACATACAGGACCAACAGTACGAGCAAAACCGACCCAAATAAGGCCATTTTGTGCTTACGAAAACGGCGCAGAGCCAGCGCAAAAGGTGAAAGCGGGCGAAAAGATAGCTCGTCGGGGGAAAATTCTTTGAGGGGGGTGAGGGTCGGTGTCGTCATGGTTAATTCAAGCGAATGCGGGGGTCCACCATCGAATACACCACATCGGTCACAATCTGAAAGATGACCACTGCGGCGGCAATCAACATCAAAATACCCATCATCATCGGAAAATCAGACCGTTCCAAATGATCGAGAAACAGCCGTCCTGTGCCCGGCCAGGCAAAAATCCGCTCCGTGACGACGGCCCCAGCCAGCAAAAAGGGAATATCCAGCCCGATCAGGGTAATAAAAGGCAGGGCGGCATTCGGCAATGCGTGACGCCAGACCACCCACGAAGGACGCACCCCTTTCGCCCGCGCCGTGCGTACATAATCCTGGCTCAACACCTCCAGCACACTCGACCGGACAAATCGGCTGTACCCGGCAATGCTAATTATCGCCAACGTTGTCACCGGCAAAACCATGTGCCTGGCAATCTCCAACGGGGTCTCGCCCACCTTCGGATCAAACATCCCCACCGTAGGCAAATACGGCAAACCCCATCGGCGGAAGTTCACCGCAAAAATATACATCAACGAAAGTGCCAGCCAAAAGACTGGCATCGAAAACCCAATAAACGAAAAAGTGGTGACAAAATTATCGAACCACGAATACGGGCGCAGAGCAGAATATAGTCCAATACTCAAAGAAAGCACAATAATCACCACCTCCGTCACCCCCATCAGCAACAACGTGTTTGGCAGACGGTCCCCGATCATCTCCAACACCGGGCGGCGCGTCACCAACGAATTGCCCCAATCCCCCCGCAAAACCCCCTTCCGTTGTCCCGGCGTCTCCCCGATTCCATCGCCATCCATATCAATCTTCTGCCAATCATTGCCCACCAACCACGTCAAATACTGGATATACATCGGCTGATCCAACCCCAACATCCGGCGGAGGCGCTCTTTATCTTCCGGCTTCGGCGGGAGCCGCGCCCCCAACGTGGCAACCGGGTCCCCAAACGATTGCATCAACATGAACAAAATCAAGCTGATGAGAAAGAGTTGTGGAATAGCTTGTAATAAACGCCGGAGAATGTAGGTGGTCATGGGAATTTCGGGTTTCCTCACAAAAAGGTGCGAAAGGCGACAAACTTTGTTTTGTGCCCTTCGCACCCCTTGTGGAGAAAAATTGGTACTCGGCTCAGCCGAGGTTACAAAAATTGAATGAAGAAAGGTTCAATCCAGGAGATTGAACCTTTCCGAGAGCATTTATTTCGTCGAAGTCCACTCTGCCGCGTTCCAGAAGGGCGAACCGCCGGACAGTTTGACATTGGACAGGCTGACGTTGATAGACCATATAATGTTTGGTGGCTCAATACATCACATCCTTATGCGGCAATGGCTCTTAAGAAAGCTGGTGGACCAAAAGGGTTGGCATTTAAAAGTCATCACCTTTCAATGTTCCGCGATATGGTTCAGCGGGAAGCCTTGCGGATACTCCAGAGGAGAGAAGCAGAACTTCCTTTAGACAAGATTGAAAATGAACTCGATGAAATCTCGAACAGATTCCTAGCCGAACTGCCGATTGACTTGATAGAAAGCCTGTTGGAATGAATCATTAAGCGTACCTCCGCATAGGTGTCGGAAATGCAAAATAATAAAATGTCTTCTACCCTTGAGGAACTTGGATTTGACCGACGGGCCTACCATCTCTTAAAACGCGCCTCTATTCATCATGTGTCAAGCCTCATTGTCCGAGGTCGGTCTGGAATCTTAAACATAAAAG
>JABWBV010000165.1 GCA_013359445.1 Anaerolineales bacterium
ACGAATAGAAATTGATACAATCGGAGAATGCCCAGCCTTATGGATGTGGGTGGGAAGTCTTTTAGAGTTTGTTGGTTGCGTATGCAACCGTAACAAAATTAACGGGAAAGAAACCCGAGCACCAAAAAATTATTTTACGACATACTGAATGATTGTAATTACTCACCAGAGTAGAAGATTCCGAAAAAAAAAGGATGGATGGGGGGATGGTTATCCCCCCATCCATCCTTTTTTTTCAAGACTACCCCTGTAACTACGAATGATTTGAGCTTTATGGTTAAACCAATGCCCCTGGATAAATTATTTGAAGTTAGCAGTAAAATGGCAGAAAATCGCCTGTTGGAGCCAGTGCTCGACTATGCCATCCGCACCGTTTTACAGCTATTCGAGGCAGAAAAGGGCTATCTGATCTTGCTCAATGAAGATGGCACCTTGAATTTTCGCGTGCGCCAGGATGCGCATGGCAACCTGTTAGATGAGCCTGAAGAAAACATTAGTCATACAATTTTACAAAAAGTCATTCAAAAGCAGGAATCGCTCATCATCGCGGACGCCATTTACGACAAAGCCTTCAAAACCGCCGAAAGTGTCCAGGCCTTACGGTTGCGCTCGGTCATGTGTGTGCCCATGATCTCGCGCGGAAAAACCATTGGGGCGGTATACATTGAAAATCGCTCGGAAACCGCTTTATTTACCCAGGCCGATTTACAGCCCCTCAAATTCTTTGCATCCCAGGCCGCCATCACCATCGAAAACGCCCTACTAAATGAGGCACTGGAAGCCCGTGTCACCCAACGCACCGCTGAACTCCTGGACACCAACCGTCGGCTCGAAGCCGAAATCCAAAACCGCATCCGCATGGAATCGGAGCTTCGTAAACTCTCCAGTGCCATCGAACAAAGCCCCAGTTCCATCATTATCACCAATATCGCCGGTGAAATTGAATACGTGAACCCTGCCTTCACCACCCTCACAGGCTACACGCTTGAAGAAGTTTATGGGAAAAACCCGAATTTCCAAAAATCCGGGCAAACTCCCGAGGAGGTTTACAAAGATCTCTGGAAAGCCATTACCTCCGGAGAAACCTGGCGCGGAGAGTTTGTCAACCAAAAAAAAAATGGGGACCTCTATTGGGAATTTGCCGTGATCGCCCCCATCCGCGGAAGGAATCAAAAACCCGCGCATTACGTCGCCATCAAAGAAGACATTACCCTCCGCAAACAGGCAGAAGAGGAACTCAAACGCCTCGCAACCCTCGACCCCCTCACCGAAATCTTCAACCGACGGCATTTTTTCAAACTGGCCGAAATTGTCTTCGAACAAGCCAAACGCTACCGAAGGCAACTCTCCTTATTGATGATTGATGCCGATCACTTCAAACAAATCAACGACCAATACGGACACGCCACGGGCGATCAGGTTTTACAAACCCTCGCACAATACCTGGAACACCTGATCCGCAAAGCCGATTTACTGGGGCGCTACGGGGGCGAAGAATTTGTCATTATCCTCCCCGAGACATCCCTACAAAGTGCCTATCAAGCGGGTGAACGGTTTCTAAAATTTTTGCAACAGAACCCGATCCAAACTCAACGCAAAGCCATTCCCCTGACCTTGAGCATCGGCATCGCCACCTATAACCCGGATACCACCCCTTCTTTGGATAAACTCGTGGATCAGGCCGATCAAGCCCTCTACATGGCGAAACAAGCCGGACGTAACTGCATCGCCGTGTATTCGCCTCCTGAATAAGAGTATTTAGGTTGTACTCAGCCAGGGTAGAAATTAGACCCAAACGCGGTGTGGATGCATGTACATCCACACCGCGTTTGTATAGTGTATCTAAGGCTCAGGGTTGTGATAGCACCACAACAACGGCAGGTAAACGTGCCACGTCAACCCAGGCGGTTCCGCATTTATCGAAACAGAATGCGAAATGGTTGCCACCCCGCACGCATTTTCCGCGGTGAGGGTCACGGTATAACTTCCGGTTTGCGTAAACACGTGGGAGACCACGCCCCCCGCACCGGTTGCGCCATCCCCAAAATCCCAGGTCAGGGTGATCGGTTCAGTGCCCGTTAATTCCGCGGTAAAGGTAATGGGCTGGTCCACCAGAGGGGCAAGCGGGAGCCAGGAGAAGTCCAAAGCGCTGGGGGAGGTACACGGCGTGAACACGGTCAAGGTGACCGGGATTTCCACCAGAGGGGTATCGGGATCATCGCTGGCGATGTGCAAGGTGGTGGTGTACACGCCATCAGTTAGCCCGGTGGCATCCAACGCGACCGCAACGGGGAGGGTGTCCCCCGGCACAACGCCACCCCCGGACGGGGTTTCCGTCAGCCAGGGAACCGCGGGCTGTTCGGTCAGGGACCAGGCCAGGGTTCCGGTTCCCACGTTGCCGATAATCAGGGTCTCTTCCGCTGTGGTATTGGGCGTCAGCATGGTGCTCAGCTCGGTCGGGGTTACGGTAATGTTCGGGATTTGCTCGCACCCGCCGAACCAGGTCAGGATTTGCCCGAGGGCTTCTACCCCATTGGCGGCGTTGTTCACGTAGATGGTTTCCCACGCCGTGCCGAAGAAGGTGGTTTTCCACGTCCCGTTCGTTTTATCAATGTCGAGATTGTTCCCGCCGCTCCCGCTACTGCGGAACGCGACCGAGGCGGAAGCCCCGGGGTTGATGGTGTCTGCATAGTCGGAAAAACCGGCAGGGTAGGTCAGTGGATAGGGGCCAACCCCGTCCCCAATCGGGTCCCCGGTCACGCCGTATTTGATTGTGGCATTGCCGCCATCTTCCACAAACGTGCCGATGCCTAGATAATTTTGCCCGAAACTGGTCAGGCCAAAATCGTAGAGATAGTCTTGGGCGGATAGGTATAAATGCCCGCCCGCATCCAGGTACGCGGCCAGCGCGGTTTCATCGGTCCCGTTCGGCCCAGCAGAGCCGCCGTAATTGTCTCCGGCAAACCACAAGACGTGCTGGTAGCCTTGTAACCCGGCCAAATCTGGCCCATTCCCGCCCCCGCCGCCGACATTGAAGACATCATAATCATAGGCCAGCGCATCCAGGGCGGCGGTGTAGTAAGGGCGCACATCCGGGGCATTGTTGTCGTCGTCTACGAGGAGGATACAGGCAAGGGAATCAAGTGTGAAGTTTTGGGTCAGATTCTGATCGACCACGATGACCTGTTGGGCGGAGTGATGGGATTCGGCGCTGGCTTGCAGGGTGTAGGCTCCCGTGGGAAGGGTGAGTGAATAGACCCCGGTGGCGGGATCGGTCCACACGGGCGTGGCGGGGGTATCAAGCGCTTGTACCTGGGCCAAAAGGGGTTGCCCGGTCCCCGTCTCCAGCACCGTCCCGGACACAGTGAATGTGGGGGCCGTGGCAAGTTCCAGGTCGGCGGTGGTGACGGTGTTGGTGACAACGGTGACCGCGAGGACGGTGGTGGGCAGGTAGCCGTAGGCGGAGGCGGTGAGGTCGTACGTATCGGCGATGAGCGTGCGGGTGTAGTAGCCGTTCGCATCGGTCTGCACGGTAAAGGTTTGGCCGGAGCCGTTTTCGGCTACGAGGGTGGCGTTCGCGATGGGCGCGCCGCCATCTACCGCAGTGACGTGCCCGTCCACAGCGCCCAAGCCGCCGGGAATCAGGCAGTTGGACATGTGGGCGAAACTGGCCAGGGAGGCTTTGACAAAGTCCGTGTAGTAGGCCCAATCCTGGAAGTTATCCATGTCATCGCTGGTGGTGTGGTAGTAGGGGTTGAAGTCCCCACCGCCGTAGTAATCTTCGATGCCGAGGATGGCGGTATAGCCGTAATTCCAGAAAGAGGCGTGGTCGCTCGCTCCGGTACCGTTGGTGATGATTTGCGGGACGAGGTTGAGGTTGTAGGCGTCAATCACATCGGCGTAGAGTTGGGCGAGGGTAACGGTGGCGGGGAGGCTGGAGTCGGCGTGCAGGTCGATGTCGGGGGTGCTGGCCGCGGTATTCCAGGCGATCATGTCGAGGTTGATGTAGCCGAGGATGTTTTCGTCATTGTTGTAGGCTTGTTGGGCATAGGCTTCACTGCCGAGCAAGCCCTGTTCCTCGCCGGTCCAGAAGGCGAACCGCAAGGTACACCCCCAGTTGTATTGGGTGAAGAGGTCGGCGGCGAGGAGGGTGGCGACGGAGCCGCTGGCATTATCGTCGGCTCCGGGGGCGAGTGCGCCGGAGGGCATGTCGTCGAGGTGCGCGCCAATGATGTAGATGTCGTCGGGGTTGACCTGCCCGGGCAGTTCACCGATGACGTTCGGGTAGGTGGCGCCGCCCCATTGGTGGTAGGTGACGTCCAGCCCGAGGGCGGTGAGGTGTTCGCCGATGTATTGGGTGGCTTTTTGGATGGGGGTGCCGGTATAGGTGTTGCGGGTGGCGATGGTGTAGGAACTGCCGCCAATGGTGACGGGCCATTCGCCGCTCAGACCGCCCGTGTAGTTTTCGATCATGGGCGTGGTGATCTGATCGATGATGGTTTGGATGGTCGGGTCGGGATCAATGACTGAGGGGAAGGAGACCGCGCGGGTTGCCGTGAGGGGTTTGGGGGTGAGGGTGAGGGCGCGGAGTTTGACTCCGGTTTGGGCAAGGGTGATCGCCTGTTCGGGGGTCATTTGCATCAGCCGTTGAACGCCATCATCCAAAAGCACCGTCCCAAAGGTTTCCCATTGGGGCGTGGGTTGTTTTGGCATGAGGGTGGCGGCGTAGTATTGCCCGGTGAGGTCGGCATTCAGGATCACATAACGCAGTCCGGCTTGATCCAGGACAGGCAGGGCCTCGGGGCCTGCGCCCGTGAGGAGATAGGCTCCAGTGGTTCCGGTCAGGCGGGCAAAAGCGGGCAGGCCGGTGGTTTCAAAACGAGATAGGTCTGCGGAGGTAGGTGTAAAAACCTGGATTAACCCTTTGGTGGGGCCTGCGGCCTCCGTATGCGTCTGTCCCGCGGAGAGGAGAAACGCAAAGAGCAGGATGAAGATGTAAGAACGACGAATCATGGAATTCTCCTAAAATGGCCTCCCGGCCCCCTTAAGATCATGGGATTCCCCCAAAATGCAAAGGGGCGGGTGTCCCGGTTAATGGGGGACACCCGCCCTTGAAATCACTTCCTGGCGTTAATTTTCTTAATCTCTGCGAATCAGGGGTAATAACCGTCGAAACTTTGCCGATCTTCGGGTTTCGGCCCCTGGATGGGGTGGGCATTGACCTCAGTTGCCTCGACCTGCCACTCGACACGGGAATCACTCCCCAGGCGGATGGCCTCGGCAACGAAAGCTTCATAATCTATCCCGTAGGTGCCATCTTCTTTCTGCTTGACGATGGCACTGGTGACGGGCACTGCCACGTAGGCATCTTCATACGTGGTGCGGCGAAGGCGAAGGGCGATGGAATAGGTTTTGGTTTGCTCAGTCATGTTGGCTCCAGGGATTTGTCCAATGTACCTCAATTATTTTTCAATTGTGCCGTCAAGAAGTTTACAATCATCTCGTACACTTCTGATGGGGATGGATTCGCATCCGGTCCGCCGAGGCCGTGATCGCCGCCTTCGACCATGATAATGGTGGAGGGCACGCCCGCCGCGCGGAGTTGTTCGTCCATAATCCGGCTTTGTTCGGGCGGGGCGATGTTGTCGCGGGTGCCGTGGAAGATCAGGAACGGCGGATCGTCCGGGGTGACGTAGGTGATGGGGCTGGCGGCGGTCAGTTTGGGGGAGTCCGTTCCGGCCAGCGCGCCAAACGCGGTGTAAATGGGCGTACCCACGCCACCGGGGATTTTCTGGGAAAAGTCGAAAAAGCCAGCGATGGTGATCACGGCCTGAACCCGGCTGGATTGTTCGGCATAATATTCCACATCCCATCCGGCGGATTCATCGGCCACGCCCAAGAGGGCCACCAGATGCCCGCCCGCGCTCGCCCCCAGCGCGGCGATGTGATCGGGATCGAGATTGAAGTCTCCCGCGTGGGCGCGCAGAAAACGAACGGCGCATTTCACGTCTTCGATCATTGTGGGGAATTTGTTAATGGGCGAGAGGCGGTAGTTCAGCGAGACAACCAGAAATCCCTGCTCGTTGAGGCCGCGCCAGCCTTCCCCCTCGGCTTTGTCCCCTTCCATCCAACTGCCCCCATGCACATACACAAACACGGGCCACGGCCCGCCGGACGCCGGGTAGTACACGTCCATTTGCTGGACTGGGGCCTCAATCGGCTCGACTATGTTATCTTCTGCCGCACAGTAGGGGATGTTGACTTCGGCAGTGCCATATTTGGCGGGGTCGAACATCGGGGAGGCAGTGGGGGCTGTCGAACAGGCCGCCAGGAAAAGGAGGAGGGGGAGGAGGAGGGTTTTGGCGTTCATGGGGGGAATTATACATACTCTGGCAAAACCGGGTTTTTGCACTTTTTGGAAGATTCCTCGCTTTTAGGGAAAAACTCGGTTTTTCGTGAGAAAACTCCCTCTTGAAATCCCCGCAAAAATCCACTAAAATCTTGATGGTTTATGATTGTTTGTGATTGAAAATGACCGAAACCCCTACTTTCATCACCGGTACGGACCGCCAACTTCACCTGCTTGACCTGATCGAACAGCGTCAGCGGCTGACCGTCGCGGAGATTGTCGAACGGTTTGCCGTTAGCGAGGCCACGGCCCGCCGCGATCTGGAAGCCCTCGCCAGTCAGGGGAAAATTCAACGGGTTCATGGGGGCGCCATTGCCCTGACCGAATCTCCCCCCGAACTTCCCATCCTCGAACGCAAAAATGAACAGGCCGACGAAAAAGCCCGGATTGGCCGCAAAGCCGCCGAACTCGTGCGTCGCGGCGAAACCATCTTTCTCGGCTCCGGCACCACCGTCCTCGAAATCGCCCGCGCCCTACGGGAACGCACCGGGCTGACGGTTATCACCAACTCCCTCCCCGTGCTCAATACCCTCAGCAACACCGACAACACGCTCATCTGTCTGGGCGGGATGCTCCGCCCCAGCGAGCTGTCCTTCATCGGCCACCTGACGGAACAGGCCCTCGCCGAAGTCCGCGCCGACAAAGTGTTTATGGGCATCCGCGCCCTCACCCTCGAAGGGCTGACCAACGAATACCTGCCCGAAACCCTGACCGACCGCGCCATCCTCAACGCCGGACGTGAAATCATTATCGTCGCCGATCACACCAAATTTGGCCGCACCGCGACCGTTCTCCTTGCCCCGCTCGAAAAAATTCATACCCTCGTGACGGATCACGAAACGGATCAGGATTTTGTTCGGGCGTTGAGCGAGAAGAATATTAATGTTTTGCTGGCGTGAGGAACGCAGAACGTAAAACCCAGCATGCTGAGCGGAGGAACGTGCCGAGGCTTTGCGAAGGCGCATTCCGTAGTCGAAGAATGCGGGAACTGGCTCATGGCCTGACCACCCCCGCTCCCCGGCCCGCACCCTTCGACTGCGCTGGACATAAGTTCACAGTGTGACGGGTTCTTTCCCGCTCCGCTCAGGGTGCTACACACGAAAAAACGTAAACCGTAGCATTCTTCGACTGCGCTGGACATAAGTTCACAGTGTGACGGGTTCTTTCCCGCTCCGCTCAGGGTACTCCCATAAATTTATTATTTCTTCTCACGTTTCACGCATCACGAGTCACCCATGCTCCTCCAAAACTTCCGCCCCACATCCAAACTTATTACCAAAACCACGCTCGTCGAGAAACCGCGCTTTCCGGTCATTGACGCGCACAACCACCTCGCGGAACCGTTCGGCGGGGGGTGGGATCAACGCCCGGTCGGGGAACTGATCGAGCAGTTGGACGCCGCGTACGTCACGCATTATGTGGATTTGGACGGGGGCTGGGGGGAGGACATCCTTCAGCGGCATCTCGACCATTTCAAACACGCCGCGCCGGAGCGGTTTTCCATCTTCGGCGGGGTGGATTGGGCGAAGTGGGCGGAGTTGGGGGACGCGTTCCCCGAGTACGCGGCAAAACGGCTGGAGGTGCAAAAAGGATGGGGCGCGGAAGGCCTCAAAATCTGGAAACCGTTCGGCCTCCACGTCCGGGATCAGCATGGGGCGTTGGTCAAAGTGGATGATCCCCGCCTTGCGCCCATTTGGGACACGGCGGGCGCGTTGAACCTCCCCGTTCTGATCCACGTCGCCGATCCGGTTGCGTTTTTCGATCCCATTGATGAGACGAACGAACGTTGGGAAGAGATCGGCGCGCATCCCGATTGGGCTTTTACCAGCCCGCCCTTCCCGCCGTTTATGGAAATCATGAACGGCCTCAAATCACTCGTCACGTATCACGCCTCAACAACGTTCATCGGCGCGCACGTTGGTTGTTATGGCGAAAATCTCGGTTGGGTGGGGCAAATGCTCGATGATTGCCCGAATTATTACATTGACATCTCCGCCCGACTGGGGGAATTGGGTCGCCAACCGTACACCGCCCGCCGCTTTTTCCTGCAATACGCCGACCGGATTCTGTTCGGCTCCGACATGGGGCCGGATTTGGACGGGTACCGTTTGTGTTATCGTCTATTGGAAACCGACGACGAATACTTCAACTACAACGCCTCGGAAGTCCCCGCGCAGGGGCGGTGGTACGCCTACGGGTTGTACCTGCCCGATGAGGTGTTAGAGAAGGTGTACCGAAAGAACGCGGAAAGAGTGTTTGGAAAATCGGCCCATTCGCAAACCGGCAAATCAACCAACTAACCAACAAACCAACAAACCATGTCCCATCACACCCTCACCGAAATTCGATCCCAACCTGCCGCGTGGCAACAAGCCCTGGAACGGGTACGCGCCCGCGCGGGGCAACTCACTTCCCTTGCAAACCGCGACTACGAGCAGGTGATCTTCACCGGCTGTGGTTCGACGTATTATCTCTCGCTGGCGGCGGCGGCACTGTTTCAGGAGTTGACCGGGCGTCCGGCGCGGGCGGTGCCGGGAGGGGAGTTGTTGTTAAATTCAGACACGGTAGTAGGGCGGATTGGCAATCCGCCTAACAAGACGTTGCTCGTCGCCATCAGCCGGTCGGGGACGACGACGGAGACGGTGCGGGCGGTGGAGCAGTTTAAAGCGCAGGGGCGAGGGCCGGTGATCGGGATTACAAATTATGACACGACGCTGGCGGGGTTGGCGGATGAGGCCGTGATCATCCCCGCGGGGCAGGAGGAGAGCGTGGCGCAGACGCGGTCGTTTGCGTCCATGTATGTCGCGGCGACGGCGTTCGCGGCGCAGATTGCGGGGCGGGAGGATTTGTTGGAGGGGATGGAGGGGCTATCGGTTGTTGGTGAGCGGTTGATCGGTCAATATGAAGCGTTTGCAAGGGAATTGGGGGAGAATTTGAATTTTGACCGATTTTATTTTTTGGGATCGGGGGCGCGGTATGGGTTGGCGTGCGAGGTCAATTTGAAGATGAAGGAGATGACGCTCACGCACAGCGAGCCATTTCATTTTTTGGAGTTCCGGCACGGGCCGATGAGCATGGTCAACGAACGGGCGGTGGTCGTCGGAATGGTGTCGGATAAAAACAGCGCACACGAGCGGAAGGTGTTGGCGGAGATGCGCGCCCTCGGGGGGACGATCTTATCCCTGGCGGAGACGGACGCGGATGTGGTGTTTGCGAGTGGGATTCCCGAACCCGTGCGGGGGGTGTTGTATCTGCCCGTGTTGCAGTTGATGGCGTTTTACCGTGCCCTCGCGAAAGGGCTTAACCCGGATCGCCCCGCAAATTTGACGGCGGTCGTGAAGTTGGATTTGTGAGGAGGCCCCCGCAGAAAATTGTCCATTGTGAGTAGTCAATTTTTTAATTTTTAACGATAGGAGTAAAACATGAAGACAAAACTTTTTGCAATCCTGATTTTGATGTCCTTGATTTTGGCCGCGTGCGGCGGCGCGAACCCTACCACGGCGCCCGATGTCGGCGACACGACCGGCGAGACAACGGGCGGCGAAACCACCAGTGATGAAAAGATCACCCTCCGCGTGTGGGCACACCAAAACAACTCCTTCAACGCCGCCGACCAGGCGATGATTGACCAGTTTATGAAAGATAATCCGAACGTGGAAGTCAAATTTGAGACGTTCCCGTGGGAAGTGTTCATCCAGACCATTCAAACCTCTGTCCCCGCGGGCAATGCGGCGGACGTGATCCAACTTCCGGGCGGGTACACCTGCCGGTTTGCGAACGGCGGACAACTGCTGGAAGCCCCTGCCGATGTGATGTCGCTGGCCCAGGCGCAGGAAACGTATTTTGCCGCGCCGCTCGGCGGGCAGACCTGTGACGGCAAACTGTACGGGTTCCCGGTCGAATACAATCTGGAATACGGCGGTGCATATGTGAACCCCGCGCTGTTTGAGGCCGCCGGGCTGACCTACCCGCCCCAATGGCAAACGTGGGATGATGTGGTGGCCGATGCCGAAAAACTGACCCAACTCGGCTCCGATGGCGTGATGACCGTCGCCGGGATGCACTTTACGAACAGCGATCAGTTGTACACCTATTTCCTGGCCGGGATTTTGGAACAGGGCGCGAATTATTTCGCCGAAGATGGCAAACATTTCAACTTCAACTCCCCCGAAGCGATTGCGACGATCCAAAGATTGATGGATATGGCGCAAACGAACGGGATCGTGGACCCGATCATCTTCAACCAGGACAGCGAATGGGTGGGCGAATCGTTTGCACAGGCGCACAGCGCGATTGGCGTGCTTGGTTCATGGTATGCCGG
The DNA here is from genome assembly GCA_013359445.1 of Anaerolineales bacterium. Lineage (GTDB taxonomy): Bacteria > Chloroflexota > Anaerolineae > Anaerolineales > JABWBV01 > JABWBV01. Next base: position 10,731 of record JABWBV010000165.1, read on the forward strand.
GGAAGCGCGCCTCGCCTATCCCGATCTGAAATTTGACTATGTCACCCTGCCCCCGATGATGGGGACGGAACACCGGTTCGCCTCCGTGGGCGGATGGGGCATTGCCGTGAGCAAAAGCGCGGCGAACCCCGACATCGCGTGGAAACTGGCCGCGTTCATGGGCGCAAATCAGGAAAACGCGCTGGAATTCAACACCACGACCGGCACCATCCCCAGCATGAAAGCGGTCGCCGCCGATCCCAAACTGTTGGAAGCGGCCCCGTTCCTGGCAGGTGTCCTGCCCATTTTGGACGGCGGACAATACCAGGGGAACGTGACCGACGCCGACCTGCTCGCCTACGAGATCATCTACCCGACCATTCTCGATGCCCTGCAAGGTAACCTGACCGCCGAAGAAGCGGCGAACGCCATTCACGAGGCGGCGAATGAGATGGTGGATGGGGCGGGGGGATAGGGTAGATAAAGTAGATAGGTATACAGGTAAATAAGGTAAATAGGGTACACAGAGGGCGCAGAAAAAAATCTGTGCCTTCTGTGTACCCAAGAACAGCCCCAAAAACATTATGACCACTCTTCCTCTCTTCAAAAACGATCCACCGTCGGAAGGCGGCAAGTTGATGGCGCACCAGCGGCGTTTTGCGTATGCAAGCGTGTCACCGATTTTGTTGTATATGGGGCTGTTTACGCTGTTTCCAATTTTGTGGGCATTGGTGCTGGGGTTTTTCAGCTACGCGCCTATTCGGGAGGGGACGTGGTTTCTCGGGCTGGGCGGGCAGAATCCGTTCGTGGGATGGGATAATTACATCGAACTGTTCACAGGCACCAGCAAACCCGCGGAAGTGTTCCGGCTCGCGGTGAAAAACACGTTTTTGTTCACCGCGCTCGTCCTGCCGATGAACTTGCTCATCACCCTGCCCCTCGCGGTGATCCTGGAAAGTGTCAGCGAAAAGTTCAAAACGCTGTTCCGTGCGATTTATTTTCTCCCCACCATTTCGTCCTCGGTCGCGGTGACGATCATTTGGGCGTACATGTACGCGCCGGGCTGGGGCTTGTTGAGCATTATGTTCAAAGCGGTCGGGCTGGTGCCGCCCAAATCGTGGCTCCAAGACCCGAACACGATCTATTTTGGCGTGCCGCTGGCGATGCTCTGCGTGGTGGTGGCGCATGTCTGGCAGGATTTTGGCTACAACCTGGTGATCTTCGTCGCCGCCCTGCAAAGCATCCCTAAATCCCTGCGCGAAGCCGCCCGCGTGGACGGGGCCAATCTCTGGCAGGAATTCTGGCTGGTCGTCGTGCCCCTCCTGCGCCGGACGGTTTTGTTGACCTCAGTGTTGACGGTGATTTCGTCTCTGCAAGTGTTTGTCATTTTCCAACTCCTCACGCGCGGCGGCCCCAAAAATCAGACGCAGACGATGTTGTTGAGCATTTACGAAAACGCGTTCCGTTTCGCGAACAACCTCGGCCTGTCGGCGGCGATGTCCATGATTTTGTTTATGATCATTCTGGTGCTGACCGTGATCCAGTTTCGCATTTTGCGGACGGAGTGGGAGTATTAGGATG
>JABWBV010000166.1 GCA_013359445.1 Anaerolineales bacterium
TTCGATCAGTCATGGGGTTCTCCTGTTGTTGGTTTTGGCAAACCACAGTCTACCCTATGACTGGTCAACTTTTAGCTTTTAGATGTACGGTAGAAAACAGAAGGAAAAGATGCTGGCGCTGTATTCGATGGTCCCTTTCTTAATTTTTTCCTTGATCATTTTTTCCTGGTCGCCAAGGGCCTTTTGCAGTTCGATCTCGCGTTGTGCGATGGCAATTTGCTCTTTGAGAATGAACTGATAAGCCTGCGTGAGCTTTTCGAGGTCGGGGAGGTCCGAGGCGAGAATCGCATCAAATTCGGGGGGCATAAAAACTCCTTCGTGGTTTTGATTTTTATTTTATTTATCACTATTGTATTTTTTGATTTCATATATGTCAAATTAAAAACAAAACAACAATCAACAAACCATCAAACCACAGCGATGTCATGGCCCAAAAGGCGCGTTGGAACCACCTCCCCAGGGAAATCTCCAGCGCCGAACCATTGCGCTGGAACTTCTTCTCAGGCCCCAACGTTATAAATTTACGGGTCTACTGGACGAACAGGACGTAAAAACCACGGCGGCGAGGGCTTTCCCGCTTCAAATTTTCATCCCCTCGATGTTTCAGCCTGGTAACAAATGTTCCTCAACTTGTCACACGCCCGTCATGCGCTTGAAACACCGATGCGCGATAATACAGCCATCATTTACAGGTTAGGATCACCATGTTGAAAAATATACTTACCCCCAAACTTAAGCTCCTTTTTCTTGCCGTATTGGCTTATCTGGTCATTATGGCTTGCGGCTTTACCACGCCAGGCGCCACCCCCGCAACAGAAATCCCCGGCGCGGTGAATACCTCCGTAGCCCAAACCATTGTCGCCCAAATGACCCAAATCGCAGGGAACGCCACCCCCACCCCCACCCTGGTCACCGTTGAACCCACCGCTAGTCCCGGTCCAAGCATGACCCCGCTCCCGACCTTTACACAAGTCGCGCCTCAACCAACCTGGACTCCCCTCCCGACCTTTACGCCGATCCCAGCCACGCCCACCCCATTACCGTGCAATCTGGCACAATTCGTCTCCGATGTCACCGTCCCGGATGGAAGTACCTATACTCCCGGGAGTGTGTTTGTCAAAACCTGGCGGCTCAAAAACATCGGCTCCTGCCCCTGGACAACAGAATATGACCTATTCTTCGTCAACGGAGACAAAATGAACGGCACCACGTTGATTGCCCTGCCCAAAAAGGTCAACCCTGGCGAAACGGTAGATGTCTCCGTCGAACTCACCGCCCCTGCCAACGCCGGAACCTATCTGGGCAACTGGCAACTCCGCACCCCTGGCGGGCAAACCTTTGGCATTGGCGCCACCGGCACCTCCTCTTTCTGGGTTAAAATCGTCGTCGTTGTCATCGACTACACCGAACCGTACAATTTCCTGCTCGAAGCGTGCAAAGCCACCTGGACCAGCGGTGCCGGAACCCTCCCTTGCCCCGGGCAAAGCACCGATAGCAAAGGCTTCGTCCAAATCCTGACTTCTCCCGTGCGCGAAAACGGAAAAACCGACAACGAATCCGCCCTGTGGGTTCACCCGCAATTTACCAACAATGGCTACATTCAGGCCGAATACCCCGATATAGAAATCTTTGCCGGAGATAAATTTGTGACGTATGTCGGGTGTCTACGCAATCACCCCAACTGCAAAGTCATCTTCACCCTCAGTTACCGGGACGAAAACGGCACTATCAAAACCCTCGGCACCTGGGCCGAAGCCTACGAAGGTCTGGATGTCTCCATCAGTATGGACCTGAGTTCCCTCGCAGGGAAAAAGGTCAACTTCATTCTCCGGGTAGACGCCTGGGGTGTTGCGGATGACGATCATGCTTACTGGCTCAACCCCCACTTAACAGGGAAAGCGCGCGGAGCGATCACACCTTTGCCCTAAACGTCTATCCGAAAATTATTATAGCCTAGGGGCTTGTCCCCGCCCACAAGGGGCTACACTACAATTTTCGGACAGGCCCTAAGCGGAATCACCCACCACCTTCAAATTATCGGTATCTTTCACAGTATTCCCGGTAAAACCTAAAAAAAAAAGCCCTCAGTTGAGGGCTTTTTTTTACATTTGCAGGCACACACATTCCCCATCCACCATCCTGTACATTAAAGACGACCGCCAGGGTGAGGGGGGCACCCTGGCGGTCATCGTTGTATAGTTTACCGCACCTGAAACATATGTCAAGAGTTGAATATTAAATTCGTCAGACCTTTTTAAACTTCGTTAGGATCGATAATATACCGCCACTAATTATGCAAAATCCCCGCATTTTTCCCCTCCACATGCGGAAAATGCCGGAGCCACCACACATGATGCCCCCGCATATCCCCCGCCCCCCACTCATGATGGTCCACCAAACGAGGCTCCCCGGACAAATCAGGGTAGTTATACCAGACATCACACCGGCTCCAAACCTTCCGTTTATTGCCCCAATCGTAATCTCGTTCGCTATTCGGGGCAAAATGAACATTGCCCACCTCGGCAAGGCGCGGATGAGTAAGATCATACCGAATAAACCGTTCCCACAAATTCTCCTTCCCTTTCGTGGCGCGAAACACGCGTTGCATGATCGACTCCGCGCGGTGCCCTAAATCTTCCAACATTTCTCCCACCCCGCGCTCGTAGCTAAACCCCATGATCACAAATCTTTTCACCGCGTGGTCTGTCCGCTCCAAAGGCGGCGCGTTACACCAAAACGCCCCTGGCCCAGCCATCCGCGATTCATAATACCCCCCATACGGGAAAGCATTCAGCCATACTTCATCGATTTCATCTCGATTGATCTTGCCAATCACATCAAATTCTTCCAACAGCCGGTGATAATCCACCCAGTCCGGGTGATGGCATTTATGCCGCTGTCGCCAACATTCGAGATACGTGGCAGGCGTATACACAAACCCGTCCTGCTTAACAGGAAAGGCATCCACTTCAATCCGTTCAACGATTTGATAATGGACATACCCATAACTGGCAAAACGCACATCTTCAATATATGCCTGTGCGTTTTGATCCGGGTCTTTCCAGCGCATCGCCTGGTTCAGTTTTTGTCCCCCCAACGATGGCATCGTGGGGTTATGAATGATATGTAGAACACGAGGGGTAGAAGGGTTAGACATAAAAATAGATTCCAACAAGACAAAGTGAAAATCGTGATTACGCCTCCTTTCGAGGGGGCGTCTCGAAAAATACGATGGTTGGGGGAATGGCCAGCCGCCTTTTTTTTCGGAATCTTTTCCTCTGGTGAGTAATTACTGAATATCAATTATACTGCTCTGCCCATATGATTCGAATAAATTAGAATTTCTTGATAAAATTTAACCATGCAGTCTCAAATGTTAACCTTCCCCTCAAATGATCCCGCCACCCCGGTACTCGACCAACTCGACCGCCCCCTCCATGATCTCCGCATCTCGGTCACAGATCGGTGTAATTTTCGTTGTACATACTGTATGCCCAAGGAGGTGTTTGGGAAAGATTACCAATTTCTTCCTCGCTCTGCCGTGTTGAGCTTTGAAGAAATTGAGCGCCTAGCCCGCCTTTTCAACGCCCACGGGGTCCAAAAATTTCGTCTGACTGGGGGAGAACCCCTCATGCGCCGTGGGCTTGAGACGTTGATCGAAATGCTCACCGCCCTCCCCAACGTAGATATTGCCCTGACCACTAATGGCTCCTTTCCCCTCGAACGGGTCCAAACCCTCAAACAAGCTGGTTTGAAGCGCATCACCGTTAGCCTGGATTCGTTGGACAATGAAATTTTCATGGGCATGAATGATGTCACCTTTCCCGTCGCCCGTGTGTTAGCGTGGATCGAAGCCTGCTCAGAAGCCGGGTTTGCCCCAGTAAAGATCAATATGGTCGTCAAACGGGGTGTGAACGAACAAAGCATTTTGCCTATGGCCCGCTATTTCCGAGAAAAAGGCCACATTCTCCGCTTTATCGAGTATATGGACGTAGGCGCTTCTAACGGGTGGCGGATGGATGATGTCGTGACGGCGCGCGAAATTTACGAACTTATTAACCAGACCATGCCCATCGAACCTGCCGACCCCAACTATTTCGGCGAAGTGGCCGAACGCTGGCGCTACACCGATGGGGGCGGAGAAATTGGCATTATCGCTTCCGTTACCCAAGCCTTTTGCCGAACCTGTACCCGCGCCCGCCTTTCCGCAGAGGGCAAATTGTTCACCTGCCTGTTTGCCATTCAAGGCTTTGACCTGCGTACCATGTTACGCGAAGGCGCAACCGACGAAGAAATTTACACCGCCATCGGCAAAGTTTGGCACCGGAGAGCTGACCGGTACTCAGAGATTCGGACGGGGAAAACGGCGCAACGCCCTAAAATAGAAATGTCCTATATTGGGGGATGACAATCAGTGCATCTTGAGGAAACAAAATAAAACAGCGGTGCGTTGGCACCGCTGTTTTGCGAATTTCAGCAGATCACGGGTTTATAGTGACGACGTCCGTTGTTAAGGGGATCGGGCGATTGAAATCATCACGACAGCCGGAATCTATGATTTACTGAAATAATTAGTTTACGATCACAACGATGGGGATAAAGAATCGGTATCCCAATCCACTATCGTCCAAAATGATCGTGGCATCATTAAACGGTCCCAACCGTCCATCTTTATCGATGATCGCGACGCGCCAATAATAGGTGTTATTAACATATGCTTTTGCTGGCGTGTAAAAGACATTATCCGTAGTAACGGAATCATAAATGGATGAAAAAGTAGCACTGGTGGAGACTTCCAACCGGTAAGATTTTGCCCCTTCAACAATGGACCACTCAAAGGTCGGGGTACTGGTCAAGCCCGTCCCATACGTCGGGGCAATCAAATCCGTGATTGGGTACTGCTTCGTCACAACCTGGATTGGACTATACATCCCCAACCGACCATTCCCATCGATCATGGCTACCCGCCAGAAATATGTCCCATCCGCCAAACCACCAGTGTGTGAGTAACAATTCTGTTCCGTATCCACAGTCGTTACCCCAGTCGAAAACGAAGAGTCCAAACTGAATTGCAAGCGATATTTCCAGGCCGCCAGCACAGGAATGGATGTATCATCTACCTCAATGAGGAAATCCCAACAGAAGGTGGGCGAACGATAGACCACGCCATTGTCTGTGATGGGATAATGGACCAGATTCTCAGGCGTGGGCATGGATAAGGTGAAAGTTTCCGAGGGCGACCACTCGTTGGTGATATTCCCGTCCCGCGTAATCCGTACCTTCCAGTAATAGGTTCCATTGTCTAACGTGTTCGGCGGGGTGTAAGTGTTTTGTTTGGTCGAAACATTTATTTCAGGCGAGGCAAAGACCGGATCGTTATCGACTATCAAATTGTAACTACTGGCTCCTTCGACAATATTCCATGAAAACGTTGGGGTTGCAAACTCCACAGAAATCTGTAGATTCTCTGGAATTAGCCCTTCCCGCTCAAAACGATAGCCTTCACTCCAAGACCCATAGGCCTCTGCCGTGTCATAAAAACGAGTACGGAAGCGCCAATAGAAGGAGTTATCGCCCCCGTAAATATCATTCGAGGCCGTGAAATTTTGCCAGTTGTAGTATTGACAGTTACATAGCAGAGTCTGATTGAACACCATCGTTGTAAACAAGGGGTCCAAATACACCTCCTGCCGCCCCCCCGACCACGGCGAACCGGCGTCGCTGACCCCGTCTGTTCCGTCACCCGTGTGGTCTTCCAGATCGTAAAGAAACAGTGTATTCGTTTCTGTCGAGGGGCCAATGGCAGGAAAGGTCAGGTTCAGGAGGGTGGGATCATATCCCGCGGGGTATTCGACGGCAAACGGCAACACGGAGGGATAGGTAGTGGGGTCGCCCCCTAGATTGTTGAAGGGGAAAACGAGCTGTGTGCGATCGGTGACCGCACTGAACCGGTCAATCACATTGGTGGTGGCCCCTGCGTTATCGGGCACGATATCGACGGGAGCGGTCCCCGGCGCGGGGTTACAATCCAAATCCGCCCCCTGAAAACTCAAAGCGGCGACATTAAACCCACCCTGATCAAGATTGAACCCAATCGCCGTATCAGGAATTTCGACTTCCAAGAAATAGTTCGGGTTGCCTGTATAAGCCAGGTCACCACCAATCTGTGTTAAAGACTGCACCAATACTTCCCAGGCATTACCATCGGAATTCCATTTATAAAGGGCCGTATTGTTTGCGGAAAAGGTATTGCCAATCTGATAAACATATAAGATGTACTCTGGCCGGTTGATGGAAAGTGTTGTGACATCATACCCGCACGCATCGGTTGTTGCCCCTGAGCCTTCCTGATAATCGCTGTCCAGGTAAAACGCATACGTCATATCAGGGCTTCCGGTGCGGGCATTAATGCCAAAATACCAAAAACCCTGTGATTGTGTAGCATACAAGCCCGTCAACTCATAATTATCAGCCTGATCATCTTGGTCAGACCCAATCTTAAACGACGAAGCGCGCCCAAGGCCACTTGCTCTGACCCACTGGCTTGTCGAGGCAATCTGGAACCGCCGCGTCTCACTCCAATCCGTGAGGGGCGTCCCACCGCTCAAAGCCCGAACACGCCAATAAAAGGTCCCAAAATCCAGTTCGTTAAAATGGCGTTCTGCGTAAGGTTGCTGAGGCGCATAAGAGGGGTACTCTACTGTGGCTGTATCCACGATATCTGTAAAAGTCGTGTCACGACTGACCTCAATTTCGTAGGCATCGGCCTGGTTATATGGGAACCAATCAAAGCGCGGAGTATATTCCACATGTTCTTCCCCATTCGCTGGGCGAATGAGTTCCGGCTCCCCAATTTGTGTAGGATACAAGCCTAACGCCTCATCAAAACGAACCGTTCGGCTATGACTCCAGGCACTTGTAAGTGAGCCACCAATGCCGCTGATGGCCGCCACGCGCCAGTAATAGACCGTGTTGCCCGCAAGGGGATCGGTATTGATCAGCGCGGCAGAGGCAGGCACGGCACTCAGCGTTTGCGTATCATATTCCCAATCAACGCTGGTGTAGTTGGGGTTATCGTCTACTTGAATCCGGTACGCATCAGCATAAATTCCCCCAGCCACAACATCTATCGACCGATGCCAGACAAACAACGGATACGCAATGGTTCGATCTTCAACGGGGCTGAAATCAATATAGACCCCAGGATTATTTGGATCAAATACGCGTGTATCATAGTACATGAATGGATAAACCAATTCCGGAGCCAGACTATATTCAGATTGGTACGAAAAAGTCTCACTGGGCAACCCCTCTCTACCATCGCCATCAATCGGAATCACGCGCCAATAATAAGTCGGCTCACTGGTATAAGACGCCCCGCCTGGGGTATAAAACGTATTCGCAACCGTCGCATTGTAAATAGGACTAATAAAATCCGGGGTGGTATCGACTTGAATTTTATACTTTGCCGCCCCTGGCACAGGTGTCCAATCAAACAACGGCGGCATGTACTGGTCCAGATAGTTGTTAGGCGGCAACAATAACCGGGGCTGAACATACCACTTTTTCAGAAAACTTCGCACCACACTCCAATTGGACTCAGAACTTCCCGAAATCGCCTTAACTCGCCAATAATAGTTCACATCATTCGCAATCGTACTTGTGGGGGTCCATGTGGTATTTCGCGTATCAACCTGCGTCATGTTGGTGGTAAACGCCGGATTGGTCGAATATTGCAATCGATAATACTGTGCCCCGCGCACGGCTTCCCACCGAAATGTTGGGGTAAACGTTGGGTTGGAATTATCCAAAGGCTCAACCAGAGCCGGAATAAAGTTGTAATTTAATTCAAATTGTCGCACATCACTCGGCGTCCCGTTGCGCGAAGCCGGATCAATGGGAATCACGCGCCAATAATACACCCCATTTGCCAACTTATTGATCGGCTGATGCGTGGTTGCATCCGCATCATTGTCCGTCCAGGTCGCCAGGGTCAACGCCGAATACACCAAACTTGTAAAATCCGGCGTATTATCAATTTCAATTCGGTAACTACTCGCCCCAACCACAGGCCCCCAGGAAAAAATTGGGCGATCATAAAAATCGATAATCGAAAAATCTAACGGAAATTGAAGCGCTGGCTTATTATCCAACGTTGCCCATTGTTTCGTAAACGCCATCGGGCTACTATAATCACTCGCCCCATTTGCAGACCCATCCACCCGCACGCGCCAGAACCATTCCCCATCGGCAAACACCCCCGTCGAAGTCGGCGTAAAGGTTGTATTGGGCGTCGTTGTTTCCAGCGCAATCGTGGTAAAGGCAATATTATTACTGAATTGCACCCGATAACTCGTGGCCCCTTCCACCGCACTCCACTCAAAATTTGGAACAGCCACCGGGGGATAGGGATGGGCAGACGGCGTCACATTATCTGCCGTAATCAACCACCCATACGCAGGCGAAAGGGGTGTTGGTGGGAGAGGCGTCCCACCGACCAAAGCCCACGCCTGACTCGCAGGCACAAACCCCGCGATAACAAACATCAACAACACAAAAAATTGGGCCACTCGCACCCCCGACCAAAGCAATCGCTTCTTTTGTAACATCTTCGTTCCTCCGTAAAATGAAGAATTTTCAAAACTACCCAAAAATGAGCATCTCCCGAAAAACAAAATTATTATAAAACAACAATCTAACCTGAGCAAACCATCCACCCCAACATTCGCGGTATACTCACCCAACCAACAGGCTTCCCATTATGCAAAAAAACGCACGCCTCCTCACCTCCCCCCACCCCATCCACGCCCTCTTCTTCGACCTCGATGGCACCCTCCGCCACGATCACCCCTCCTCCCACGAAACCTTCTTCGACTTTGCGATTCAACTCGGCGCACCCGACACCCCCCACACCCGCATTCCCGCCCTCCGTTGGGCACATGCCTACTGGGCCGACCGCGAAAACATCACCCAAGACGTAACCCAATACGGACGCCTGACTCCAGAATTCTGGCACAACTACGCCTACCGCTACCTCCTCGCCTACGGATGCCCGGAAGAACACGCCCAAACCCTGGCCCCCGCGGTCCACACCCGCCTGACCGAAGAACACCACCCCACCAACCGCCTCGCCCACGACGCCCACGAAACCCTCACCGCCCTCCGCGCCTGTGGCTACACGCTCGGTCTCATCACCAACCGCTCCCGCCCCTGCCTCGAAGAACTCGAAACCCTCGGCATCGCCCACTACTTTGACCTCATCCTCACCGCCGGAGAAGTCAACGCCTACAAACCCGAACCCGCCATCTTCGAACACGCCCTCGCCCGCACCGGCATCCAACCCCAACACGCTCTCTACATCGGCGACAACTACTACGCCGACGTGATCGGAGCCGAACGTGCGGGGATGATCCCCGTCCTGCTCGATCCGGATCATGTTTTCCCGGAGGCTGACTGTCTTGTAGTAAACTCATTGACGGAGGTTTATAATTTAATTGAACATCCCAGGAGCATTTGCCATGACCCAAATTACCGTTGAAATCCCCAATGATTTAGCCCAAAGACTACGCCCCGTACAAAATCGGCTACCTGAAATTATTGAAATCGGCCTGCGTGAATTGACCAGCTCCAAATCTTATTTTCAAAACGAAATCATTGACTTTCTTGCGAACGGCCCTTCCCCTGAAGAAATTGTCGCCTTTCGACCCTCCGAAAAATCCATTGCACACGCACGAGAACTCTTAGACAAAAATCAAAGTGGTAGTCTCACCCCAACCGAAAAAAATGAACTGGATCGTTACGAAGAAATAGACTACTTGATGATGCTAGTAAAAGCGCGGGCTCGCAAAAAACTCATCTAAATATGAGCCGTTCATATATCCCACGCGCGTTACGCCAACTTACGGAAGAGCGCGCCCAATATCGTTGCGAATATTGTTTAGTTCACAAAGAGGATGCTATCCTTCCTCACGAACCCGACCACGTCATCTCTGAACAACACGGGGGGAAGACCGAATTAGAGAACCTTGCTTTCGCCTGTTTTCACTGTAATCGAAACAAAGGCCCTAACCTTACTTCTATTGATCCAGAAACAGGTCATATCACGCCCATTTTTAACCCTCGTCAAGAGCTTTGGGAAAGCCACTTTCATTTGGTGGGTGCATTTATCGAACCACTAACCTCGACAGCCAGGGCTACAATTAATTTACTTAAACTCAATCTTCCCGAACGCCTAGCCATCCGCCAGGAATTAATCGAACTTCAGCGCTACCCTCATGCCTGAAAAACCCCTCCTCCTCCTCGCCTCCGCCTTCACCTACCGCGCCAAAGCCTTTGAAGACGCCGCCGCCCGCCTCGGCATCCCCGTCATTCGCGGCGAGGACGTCCCCCCACCCCTCATCGGCAAAGTCAACCGCCCGCTCCCCGTAGACTACCGCGACATCCCCCGCTCCGCCGAACTCATCGAACAATTCGCCCTAACCACCCCCCTCGGCGCGATCCTCGGCCTCGACGATTCTGGAACCCTGATCGCCGCCGCCGCCAGCGAACGGATTGACCTCCCCTACAACGCCCCCGAAGCCACCCTTGCCGCCCGCGACAAACACCTTATGCGGCAAAAATTCGCCCAGGCCGGCGTCCCCTCCCCGAAGTTCCACCACCACTTCCTGGACGAAGACATTCCCGCCATCGCCGCCCGGACGCGATACCCCTGCGTCATCAAACCCACCACCCTCTCCGGCAGTCGTGGCGTCATGCGCGCGGACAACCCCACCGAATTCCTCGCCCGGATCGCCCGCCTGCGCGCCATCCTCGCCACCGAACCCTGCCACGAATTCCTCGTCGAAGACTTCATCCCCGGCGTCGAAGTCGCCCTCGAAGGCCTTATGGACTACGGCAAACTCCACGTCCTCGCCCTCTTCGACAAACCCGACCCCCTCGATGGCCCCTTCTTTGAAGAAACCATCTACGTCACCCCCTCCCACCTCCCCGCAGATACCCAAACCGCCATCGCCCGCGTCGCCGAACGCGCCGCCGCCGCCCTCGGCCTCGTCACCGGCCCCGTCCACGCCGAATTAAGAGTTAATTTAGATAAAACAAATTTACCGAATTTTGAAGGGGAAGAGGGCATGTTCATGCCCCCTTCCCCTTCAAAATTCGGGGATTCTTCTATTTCATCTTCTCAACCCATCATGGTCGAAATCGCCGCCCGCTCCATCGGCGGCAGCTGCTCCAAAACCCTCCGCTTCGATCTCGATACCTCGCTGGAAGAGTTAATTATCCGTCAAGCCTACCAACTCCCCCTCACGAATCACGAATCACCCCCCACTGCCACCGGCGTCATGATGATCCCCATCCCCCGCACGGGCCTCCTCACCCGCATAGATGGTCTCGAGGCCGCCGCCCGCGTCCCCCTCATCACCGAAATCGAAATCACCGCCCAACTCAACCAACGCATCCGCGCTTTGCCCGAAGGCGACAGCTACCTCGGCTTCATCTTCGCCCGCGGGGATTCGCCATCAGCCGTTGAAACCGCCCTCCGCGAGGCCCACAGCCTCCTAAAAATCGAAATTATTGAAGAATTCGAATTTCTCTAACCCCACACGCAAAACCGAGTTTTTGCCCCCTAAGCAACACCACTTCAAGCCACACACCTCTCCCCAACCTACATCCTCTCATCTTACAAAGAAAAACTCGGTTTTTCCCCTCCCTCGCCTATCCTCCCACTTTCCTGTTTCCTCTTCCCCTTCCCCCCATGTCCAACCTCGACTCATCCGACCTCGAATGCCCCCACTGCGGTGCCACCTTCTACTACGAACTCACCCACTGTCCCAAGTGCGGGCGCGCCATCTACCCTTCCGACTTCGACGACTACGAAGAGGATGAAGGCGAAACCGAGGCCGAAGGCTGGGGAGTTAACCCCGAAAACCTGAAAGCAACGCCCCGGCTTAAAAGCACCCCTCACCCGCTGGGCGGCATTCTGATGGGGAGCGTCGTCTCCAACTTTATCGGCATTTTTCTCTTTTTTATCCTCGAAAACATTTTTGAAAAGGCGATCACCGCCTCCCCTGCCTCGTTAATCCGCTTTATCCCCCTCGCCAGCGTCCCTCTTGGAGCCATCCTCGGGGGCTACGTTGCCACGCAAATGAACCAGGATCGCCCCCTGCTGAACGGGATCAGCGTCGGCCTCCTCAGCCTTGCGGCCACCTTTCTTCTCACTGCCTACCAATACGACCTATCCACCACTCCCTTCTTCCGCCCCGAAACGCTCCCCTGGTGGGTTGCCAT
>JABWBV010000167.1 GCA_013359445.1 Anaerolineales bacterium
GGGGTTGGCTGTTCGGCCAGAATCCCCTCACCCTCACCGGCCAACGTTTTCGCGCCCAGGCCGAACAGTGGGAAGTCGCGTAAACCAACGAACCAGCAAATCAACCAACCAGCAATCACCCACCTCCCATGAACCGAACCGACCTCCTCTTCCATCGTCCCGAAACCCTCGCGGCCACCGCGCCGCCGGAAACACGTGGTCTCGCGCGGGATGAAATCCGCCTGATGATCAGCACCCCGGCAAACGGCACGTTCAGGCACCAACACGCGCAATTTCTTAACCTCGCCGAATATCTAAACCCCGGCGATTTGCTCGTGGTGAACGAAAGTGCCACCCTCCCTGCCAGCCTGCCCGCCTACGGTCCGCAGGGAACGTTTTTACTCAATCTCTCCACCGATTACGGCAACCACCTTTGGCTCACCGAACCGCGCTGGAACAGTGCCACGCCCGGAAACGCGTGCCCCGACGTTTTCCCCGTCCGAACCGGCGACTTGATCGAGGCGGGCGGCCTCAGGGCGCGAGTCATCGTACCCTTTCCGGGATTGCCGCGTCTGTGGTTTGTCCAATTTGAGGGGAATGTCCACGCCGCGATGAAACAGTTTGGGCGTCCGATTGTGTACGGTTACATCGAAAACCCGCCCGGCCTGGACTCCTACCAGACAATCTTTGCCACCACCCCCGGCAGTGCGGAAATGCCCTCCGCCGCCCGCCCCTTCACCCGGCGGGTACTGGACAGCCTGACCGTCCGTGGCGTGAAAATCGCCCCCATTCTCCTGCATACGGGCGTCTCCAGCCTGGAAGTGGAAACGGATATCGTGGAAGAACACCCGCTGTACCCCGAGCCGTTTTGGGTTCCCGGCGACACCGCTCGCGCGGTCAACGCCGCCCGCGCGGAGGGTCGGAGGGTGATCGCCATTGGCACCACCGTCGTCCGGGCACTGGAATCGGCGTGGGATGCGTGTTCGCAGAAGGTGCGATCTGTGTCCGGGTTCACGCGCGTGTACATTCACCCCCAACGCGGTGTCCACGTGGTAGATGGCCTGCTGACCGGAATGCACGACCCCGTCACGAGCCACCTCGCCATGCTGTATGCGATTGCTGGGAAGGAATTCATTCAGGATGCGTATCGGGAGGCGTTTGAGCAGGGGTATCTGTGGCATGAGTTTGGGGATAGTCATTTGGTGATAGGGTTTAGAGGGTAGATAGGGTATATACGGTAAATAGGGTATATAGGGTATATAGGGTAGATAAAGTATATAGCTTGTCTACCCTATTTACCCTATTTACTTTGTCTACCTTATCTACCCTATTTACTTTACCTACCTTGTGTACATTCGCCCATCCCCTTACAATCGCCCCATGCTCCTCTACCTCATCCAGGGTCTCACCCTCGGGTTTTCTGCCGGAGTTTCGCCGGGGCCATTGCAGGCTTATTTTTTGTCGCAGACGCTCAAACATGGGTGGAAGCGGACTCTGCCGGCCGCGTTTGCCCCGTTGATCAGCGACGGGCCGATTATCCTGCTTGTGCTGTGGGTGTTGACCCAAACGCCGGACTGGCTAAGGCAGGGGTTGCAGATTGCGGGCGGAGTGTTTATCCTGTACCTGGCGTGGGGCGCGTTCCAGACGTTTCGCCGCCCGCCAGAGGCGTTGACTCCCGACCCCGCCCAGGGCAACCGTTCCCTGCGCGAGGCCACGGTGATGAATCTGCTCAACCCGAACCCGTACATCTTCTGGAGCACGATCCTGGGGCCGATTTTGATCGCCGGGTGGCAGGAGGCGCCGACAGTCGGGATGAGTTTCATTTTGGGGTTTTATGTGGCCATGATCAGTATTTTTATGGGGTTTATTGCTTTATTCGGCACGGCAAGGCAGTTGGGTCCGCAGGTAACGAAGGGGTTGAGCGGAGTGTCTGCGTTGGCGCTGCTGGGGTTTGGGGTGTATCAGATCGGGGCTGGCGTTTTGCTTTGGTAAATCTATTCCGAAAAAAGAGGAGGAATGGGGATAGGCCAAATGTCGGATGGGATCAGAAGGAGGTGGGGGGACGCATCCAAAGGTCAATTGAGGTTTGAATGATAAACTTACACAATTCTTGTCCCCTTTGGAATTAATTATGACAAATTCTTCCGATGTTTCTGTAAACCACACAAACCGCGCTTCTTCAATTGGGTATATTCCCGCGTTGGACGGCTTACGCGCCCTGGCTGTCGGGGTCGTGTATGTGTTTCATGCCACACAACGCCTGTCCCGCGGGGGATTTATTGGGGTGGACATTTTTTTTGTCATCAGTGGCTTTTTGATCACCGCGCTGTTGTTCAAAGAGTGGAATAAATATTCCAGTATCAATTTCAAGAACTTTTATATCCGCCGGGCGTTGCGCCTGCTTCCGGCACTGGTGTTGATGCTTGTGGTGTACCTGATCGCCACGCAAACATTTTGGCGGGGGTTGGTGCCGGGGGCCACGGAACAGGCCTGGGGGGATGTGCTGATCGTGCTGTTTTACGTCTCCAACTGGACCCGCGCACTGGGATTTGAACGTCCGAATGTGTTGGGCCACGCGTGGTCACTGTCTACCGAAGAGCAGTTTTATATGCTTTGGCCGCCGATTATGTATTTGTTATTGCGCTATGTGCGGACTCCGAAGCGGATTGCGCTGGTGGCCTTCGCGGGCGGCTTGTTAATCGCCTTGCACCGTTACAATCTGGTCGTGCAGGGAGCCTCCATCGAACGGTTGAGCACCGGGCTGGATACCCGGCTGGACGGGATTTTGATGGGGTGCGGCCTGGGGGTGCTGTATGTTGCGGGGTTACTCCCCCGGTCGCTCAAATTCCAGAAATTTGCCAATGTACTCGCCGCGATATCCGTCGTCGTGTTAGTGGTCTTAAACTTTACGGTAGCCTATAAAGACCGCGAAAGTTATATGTACTGGCTGTTGCTGGCCAACCTGGCCACCCTGGGCATCTTGCTCCAACTCGCCGTGGTTGAGAAAAGCTGGTTGAAACGGATTTTGGAACTGCCACCGCTGATCTACCTGGGCAAAATCTCGTATGGCTTTTACCTCTATCACATGCCTTTGTTGACCTTCCTGGGGGCGATGGGATTCCGCGATTGGACGCGCATCGCCATCATCGGCCCGATTACGCTTGGCCTTTCGATCCTGTCCTATAAGTATCTGGAAACCCCCTTCCTCAATCTGAAAGATAAATTTATTGCCGCACCCGTACAAAGCCACCACACCGCAGGGACCGTCGCACAACCCCAAGAAACTCCTTCGGGAATGGACTGATCTATGACCTTAATTCTTGCCACCCACGACCAGCTTGTTGTTGCAGAATGGAAGGGGGACTGGCAGATTGTCCGGCGTGCGTTGCCGGGCATGAACGTGACCGCGGTGATGGCGCGGGAGGGGGTGATCATCGCCGGGACGACGGAGGGGCTTTTCCGGTCGGGGGACGGAGGAGAACACTGGGAGGCGATCAACCACGGCCTGACCCACCCACACATCCGGTGGCTGGCTTTTCACCCACAGATTTCCGATTTTGAACTGGCGGGGACCGAACCCACAGGGGTTTTTATCTCGCGCGATGGCGGGGATTCGTGGCGGGCGTGTGAGGAAGTGGCCGCATTGCGGGATCAGTTCAAATGGTGGCTTCCCTATTCGCCGGAAGCGGGGTGCGTGCGCGGGTTTGCCATTCACGGGCAACGGGCGTACGCGGCGGTGGAAGTGGGGGGCGTGCTCCGCTCCGAGGATGGCGGGCAAACGTGGGGTATGGCCCCGGGCAGTGATGGGGAACCGGCGTTCCGCGAACCCCGGCCCGGCTTCATTCATGCAGATGTGCATTCGGTGGAAGTACATCCCGCTTCGGCGGATTGGCTGTTTGCCCCGACGAATGCGGGATTTTACCGCTCGTTGGATGGTGGGGTGACGTTTGAACGCATTAACCGGTACGGGTACACCCGCGCGTGCTGGCCCGATCCGGCGGACGCCCGGCACATCCTCATCGGCCCCGCGCGGGGGGTGGATTCGGATGGCACGGTGCTAGAAACCCGCGATGGCGGCGAGACCTGGCTCGAGGCTACCACGGGCCTGACGATGCCCTGGCCCCATCACATGGTGGAGCGGTTTACCCCGATTGGCGATGAAGTCTTTGCGGTGTTGTCGAATGGTGAGGTGTTCTCCACCAGGACGGAGACCATTGCCTGGAAACCCGTTTTGCCCGAGGTGAAAGGGGTGAAGGCGGTATGTCAGGTGACAGTCAGTTAAGAAGTGACTGTCACCTTGAGAAGTGTTCGGTATGAATTCCGTTAGAGAAGGGGTTTTCGGCTTGACAGGGGGGGATTCTTTTTCTATGATCCAGCCCGATGATTACCATTACTGATTCTGCAAAAAAAGGTTTGGCAAAAATCCTGTCCGAGAAGGGCGGGGGCACGTTGTTGGGGTTGCGTTTGGCGGTGCGCGGCGGGGCGCCCGGTGCGTATCAGGCGGATTTCCGGTTGGTGCGGCCTGGGGAGGATCAGCCCGATGACGTGGTGTTGGAGGAGGAAGATTTTCGGGTTTTTATTGATCCGGTCAGCGCCCCCAAGTTGAATGGGGCGATGATTGATTTTGTCCCCACCTTCCGCGGGCCGTCGTTTAAGATTGAGTATCCCCAACCGACGTGGGCTGATCCGCTGGCGCAACAGGTGCAGACGTTGATTTCGGAGCGTATCAATCCGGGGGTGGCAAGTCACGGGGGCTATGTGACCCTGTTGGGGGTGCAGGGGCGAGATGTGTTTTTGGAGTTGGGAGGCGGGTGTCAGGGGTGTACGATGTCGGCGGCGACGCTCCGACAGGGGATTGAGGTGCTTTTGCGAGAGGAGATTCCCCAGATCGGGCGGATTGTGGATCAGACGGATCATGAATCCGGGGTCAATCCGTATTATGCGGTGGCAGATTTGGGCAAACCGCGCGCAGAATCGCCGTTAGTGAAGAAGTAGAGGCAATTGAAAAAGTCACCGCCCGAGCCAAGAGAGAAAAATCTCCCTTTTTTCGGGCTAAATATCCTGGATGAAAAAAAGCTCTCCCGTTTTGGGAGTGAAGTGTTGGAAATTTTGAAGGGGATGAGGGATGTCCATATTTCGGTTTCTTTCCCAACATTCCTGGTAGAAAAAAAAGAGCGTGCCCTTGTGGGCACGCTCTTTTTTTTACGGGGAGGCTAAATTATTTGGGACAGCTAAGTTCCAGCACTTTGTTCGCTTTGGCGGTAAAGTTGCGGGTGGCACTGCTGTTGCAGGCGTAGTAGGTCACTTTGTAATCGCCGCGGGGAACGGTGTAGCTGGCTTTTTGCCCGGCTTTGAAGGAGAAGACGTAGGTGCCGGGGCCGGTCATCACGACGACCATGGTGGAGTTGGTAGCGTCGTTTTCGATGGTGATTTTGACGAGTTTGATGGTGTCGGAGGCGTCAATTTTCTTGTCGGACTTGGGCGGGCCGCTGGAGCCACAGGCGGGCACGACCAGGGTTTTGATGGTGGTCAGGTCGAGTTCGTCATCGGCATAGGCCCCACAGGAGAACATAGTGATTTCATATTCACCGCGCAAGGGGGTGAAAACTTCGGTCTCGCCCGCTTCTACCACCAGATAAAGGCTTTCGGGGCCTGTCATCCGCAGGGTCAGCACTTTATTGCTGTTGTTTTCCACGGTGAACTTGACCCGTTCTGATTTCGCAAAAGCGACGCCAGTGGCACTGATGAGGAAGATCAGCACCAGGCTCATAAAGATGATTGAACGATATTTTTTGAGATTCATGTTGGATTTTGCTCCTTTTTTGTATAGAGGGGGTTTCTCCTCCAGCTTTGCTATTGTAACCGCCATCTATTTTATGAACAAGTCGAAAAGCGGGGGGGGGACCCTCATCCTTTTGGGCGAAGCCTCATACATAATGTTGCACTTCATCCCAAAGCCCCTGTTTTTCTAGCTGGTCCCGTACACTCGCCTCCACGGTGGTTTGCCCGGCCAGCACAGGCTCGTAATAATCTTGCATCCAGCCATAGAGTTGGGATTTGGCGTGGAGAAATTCGGCGAGCACAAGCCAGGGCATCGCCCCCGCTTGCGACAAAAAGCCCGAATCCTGGAAATCCGCGAGGGTCCGTGCCCAATCGTAAGCCACCCGGACGATTTCGCCTTCCCACTGCCCGCGCCGGAAGGTGAACTGGGCGTAGCACCCGCGCCGGTCGCCGTCGAAAGGCAGTCCGGCGGCCCCCACGTTGGCAATTAGCGTCCCCTCGAGGCGAGTGAGGAAGGGGTAGTGCGTGTGACCGCCGCAGAATAGGGCGGGGGCGGGTTGTCCCACGCGGCGGGTGAGTTCGGCATCTGCCAGAATAGGGAACAGGCCGACGGTATTCCCCAGGGCGGAGGCGTGAGCGATGCGGACGGGGTGTTCCGGGTGGAGGGTCAGGTCATCGGGCCAGGTTGCGAGAATCTGGCTATCCCCGTTGAGGTGTTCATAGGTCCATTGGGTATGGCGGTAGATTTCGTACAACGGGCCGGTGCGCGGGGCGTCGGGTTTGGCTTGTTCGATGACGTAATCTTCATGATTGCCTTTGAGAACTTGCCACCCGGCATGTTGAATTTTGTCTTGTACGAAGGCAAGGCATTCCGGGGAACGCGGGCCGCGGTTGACAACATCTCCCGCGACGACGACATGATCCGGCCCCCAGGTTTCCAGGTCAGCGGTGACAGCCTCCAGTGCGGGGAGGTTGGCGTGAATATCGGCGAGGACGGCGAGTTTCATGCGGGGTATCGTACCACTTTTTGAGGGAGGAGTCAGGATGCGCTTTTAACCCGGTTTCAGCGTTCTAACGCGACCAAAACAGTTGAAACCCGGTTTTTGCCCATTTTGCAAACCCCTCCTCCCCTTAAACCAAATCCGGCCCCGCAACTTGCAAGGCCGGACTTTTTTACTCATTCCTCATCACTCATCAAGCCTTATACTCGACCGGCTTCACCTTTGCCTTAATCTCCGCCTTCAACGCCGCGATCTCCGCCTGCACCACCTCCACAATCTCATCAATCGGGACGTTGCGCTTATCGGTTTCGGTGCGGCGCTTGAGTTCCACCTCGCCACGTTCGAGACCGCGCTTGCCGCAGGTAATGCGGATCGGGAGGCCGATCAGGTCAGCGTCGTTGAACTTAACGCCCGCGCTTTCGTCACGGTCATCATACAAGGCTTCGATGCCCACTTCGGCCAGTTGATCGTGGATCACGCTGGCGGCGTAATCGGCATCTTTCAGGCTGACGATGTGAACGGGATAGGGGGCGATGGTGATCGGCCAGATCAGCCCGTTTTCGTCGTTACATTCTTCTGCAACACAGGCGAGCAGACGGCCCACGCCAATCCCATAAGACCCCATAATGACAGATTTTAACTGCCCGTCCTTGTCCACGAACTTCGCATTCAGGTCATCGGTGTAGCGAGTGCCAAGTTGGAAGATGTTCCCAACTTCCACCCCGCGCGAGGTGCGGATCGGACTGCCACATTCCACGCACGCGTACCCGTCGTCTGCGCTGACCAAATCGGCGACGATGTCGGCTTTGTAATCGCGGCCATAGTTCGTGTTCAGGAAGTGATACCCATCCTCGTTCGCCCCGGCCACAAGGTTGGCGGACCCCGGAATGAGATCATCCACCGCCACGATTACGCCCCCCAACATCCCCTTGTTCACGCTGAAATCCAACCCGACCGGGGACGCGTACCCCGCAGAAGCCCCGACAGATTTGATCTCTTCTTCGTGAGCGGAGCGCAGATCTTTGGATTTGAGGGCGTTGGCGAGTTTGGTTTCGTTCAGTTCCATATCGCCGCGCACGATGGCGAAGACGAGCCGCTGGTAATCCTTCGGGCCATCTTTGGTTTGCTCGACGAAGGTGGCGGTCATAAAGACAGCTTTGGCGGTTTGGGCTTTGGTCACGCCCAGGAAGTTGGCGAGGTCTTCGATGGTTTTGCACCCCGGTGTAAGGACTTTTTCGAGCGGGAGCGGATCACTCGCGGTGGGGATGGGTTTTTGGAAGAGGGCGATTTGTTTGTTCGCCACGTAGCCGCACTGGTCGCAGAATACGAGCGTGTCTTCCCCGATGGAGGTCAGGTACATGTATTCGTGCGCGAGTTTGCCGCCCATCATCCCCACGTCCGATTTGACCGCCACGACCGGGAGCCCGCACCGGTGGAAGATGTTGAAATAGGCCTGGTAGTGGGCGCGGTACTGGCGATCCAGCCCTTCCCAATCGGAATCCAGGCTGTAGCTGTCTTTCATCGTGAACTCGCGGACGCGGATCAGCCCAGCGCGGGGACGGGGGTCGTCGCGCCATTTGGTTTGGATGTGGTACACGAGGCGCGGGAGTTGGCGGTACGACTGGATTTCACGCCGCACGAGGTCACCCACCACTTCTTCGTGGGTCATGGCGAGGACCATATCCCGGTCATTTTTATCTTTGAATCGGCCCATCTCGGAACCGATCTGGTACCAGCGTTTGGTCTCTTTCCACAAGTCGGCGGGTTGGACGACCGGCATGGTCAGTTCCTGCCCTCCGATGGCGTTGATCTCTTCGCGCAGGATGTTTTCGATTTTGGTGATGGCACGTTTGGCAATGGGCATGTAGCTGTAAATCCCCGCGCCAAGCTGGCGGATAAAGCCCGCCCGAATGAGTAACTTTTGACTGGTGACTTCGGCATCCGCCGGGGCGTCCCGGAGGGTTTGACCGAACATTTGGGAAAATTTCATAGGAGGTCTCCTGGTGGGTGGAATACGGAATACGGGGTAAAGCATAATACGTATTCCGTCAGCGATTCAAAAAAAATGCCCTCTGGGTTTCAGAGGGCAAAAATAAAAAACGGGAGGTGTCTGCCGCGTGCTGAAAACCCTTTATCTGGAAGGCAGACTAGGGACAGGGTGATCAGCCTGGAAATTCAGCGACGTAAACATGGCGCAAGTGTACCACGCGAAAGGATCGTGTCAAGACACGGGCAATTCTCGATACGGATTAGTTCACCAGTTCGAGCGGTACGATTTCAATCGCTTATCGCCCCAAATGCCTGGGTGTGGGCGACTGAAGTTGAACCAGGCTGGATTTAAAAGACGAACGGCGCTCACCATAGGGAGAACGCCGTTCGTTGGGAAAACTTTTAGCCGACAACATTAAAAGTCGTCGTCATCCAGCCATAAATCATCCTCTTCTTCGTCTTCGAAGTCGAGGTCTTCCTCTTCCCATTCATCCGTTTCTTCTTCTTCTTCTTCCCACTCATCATCGTCGAGCAGACGACTGGACTGGGAATAAGTCACACACCCATTGTCTGGATCAATTTCAACCACAGCGGCACCGCAGTATCCATCATCCAAAAAAACAAAATCAATGTAGTGGCATCGAATTCGAGGCATAGCCTGATCCTCCTTAAGAAAGTGAGATAATCATCAAAACCAGCGGCGTCCCCTCAAGCCTAACACCAGGCTCGGTTGGGAAACACCCTGATCATCGTTTAAGATATAAAGGACCAATTTCATGCAAACCTGCCGGGGGTTAGTCCCCCCCCGCCAACGCCGCATCCAAAAATTGTTTAATGCCCGGCGCACCATCAAAAGCAAACACCCCGACATGCCGTTCACCAGCGATCTCTGTGGTAGGAGTTCCGGTCACGCCTACATCCAGCGCACGTTGTGAGGTATCCATAATTGTTTGGCGGTAGGTCTGCTGGTCAAAACAACTGCCAAAGGCCTGGGTATCCAAACCCAAGTCCGAGGCCCATTGCACCAGGTTGGAGCGACTAAACGCCACCACACCCTGATTCAAAAAGAGCACTTCCCGGTACTCCCAATATTTATCCTGATCCATCGCACATGCAACCGCTTCCGCCGCCGGCAAAGACTGAAGATTGACAAAGGCCAGCGTATAAATTTCCAGTTTAACCTGCCCAGTGGCAATATAATTTTCCAACACAGCAGGCTCGGTATCCCGGAAAAAATCACGGCAATTATGACAGCCCAAATCTTCATAAATCCGCATCGTAACTGGTGCCTCGGCATTGCCTAAATACGGCAACCCATCCTCGGTCACCCCACGCGGAATCGACGGGTCCGGGCCATACTCTGCGCCAGCCGAGGTCTCCACGCGCGGGGTACTACTGACCACCAAAACGACAACCACAACGACCGCCACCAAAACGATCAGCCCTAAAACCAAATAACTACTAGCAGGGTTTTTGACATCTTTCTTCGACACAACATTCTCCTATAAAGGCCAAATATCCACCTCGCTCCCCGGCGGCAGTGATTTTACCGCACCTGGCACAATAATAAAAGCATTTGCTTGCACCAGGGAATAATGATTTCCCGACCCCTGATGCCCGGTTAATCGGGCATACCGCACCCCCTCCCGCACGGTCACCACCCCCCGCAAATAACTTTCCCGCCCATCCGACTGAAGCCCCTCCTCCAACACCGCGCGCAGGGTTTCCCGTTGCCAGGGCAACCCCAACAAATGACACAAGGCCGGACGAACAAACACCTCAAACCCCACAAACGTCGAAACCGGATTCCCCGGCAACCCAATAAACGGCACCCCCCGATACTCCCCAAACGCCAACGGCTTCCCCGGGCGCATATTCACCCGCCAAAAATCCAACCGCCCATGCGTCTCCACCACATGCCGCACAAAGTCATACGCCCCCACACTAACCCCCGCCGAGGACAAAATCACGTCCACCCCGTGAGCAACCGCCGCATCCAGGCGTGCTCGCACCGCATCGGCCTGGTCGGAGGCAATCCCCAGGTTGAGAGCGCTCGCCCCGGCTTCGTTCACCAGGGCGGAAAGGGTATGGGCATTGGATTCGTAAATTTTTCCGGGTTCGGGCGGGGCACCAACGGGCAAAAGCTCATCCCCTGTCGAAAGCACCGCCACGCGCGGGCGCCGCACCACGCGCACCTCGGCCAACCCCAACATCGCCAGCATCCCAATCTCTTTGGGACGCAAAACCTTCCCCGCCGGGAGAACCGTGTCCCCCGTATGCAAATCTTCCCCGCGCGGGCGCACATAACTGCCCGCGGACACCGCCCCCATAATTTGTACGTGCGTGGGGGCAAGACTGCCCGCGTCCCGTTGGTTGAAGTCAGTTGCCTCGACTGGAATCACGGTGTCCGCGCCGGACGGGAGTGGGGCACCGGTCATAATCCGCGCGGCCTGCCCGGGCTGGAGGCTGACCGCCGAAGGTTTCCCCGCGGGGATGTCCGCGACGACTTGTAACCGCACGGGGGTCCGTGCCCCGGCCGTGGTCACATCCGCCGCGCGTACGGCGAATCCGTCCATACTGGAATTGGAAAAGGGGGGGAGATCGTTGGGGGCAAGCACCGCGTCTGCCAGGACACGCCCGGCGGCTTCGTCCAGCGCGACAGGTTCTGACGCAAGCGGCTGGAAGAGGTGGAGGAGTTTTTCGCGGGCTTCGGAGACACTCAGGAGCATGGCGGGCTATTTTATCACGATCAAATCAGACTATCTAAGGATTTGATGAGATTATCCGCGGATACGCCGGGCGTCGCGAATGTTGGGGAGTTTTTCGATTCTGGTTAATACACGGCTGAGTTGGGTGATGTCTTTGACTTCTAACACCACTTCTAAAATTGCCTGGGTGCGGTCTTTGTTCATTTTCACATCCCAGTCGGTGATGTTGATTTTTTCGTCCGAAATAATGGAAGAGACATCTTTCACAATGCCTTCCCGGTCAAAGGCGCGGATCCGCACGGAGACGGGGTAGGTGACGTTGATGGTGCCCCAAGAAGCTTTGACGATGCGTTCAGGCTCCCGCGAGTTGAGGATGTTGGGGCAGTCGATGCGGTGGACGGTGGCCCCGCGCCCCCGGGTGATATAGCCGACGATTTCGTCGCCCGGGGCGGGTTTGCAACATTTGGCGACGTTGGTTTGGATGCCGCGCAGACCCAACACCGAAATGGTCCCGTCTGTTTTTTCGGTGGAGGGTTTGATGAGGTCTTCGATGTTGGGTTCTTTTTCTTCGGCCTGGGCGAGGTGGCTGACGATGCGTCCCAGGGCCAGGTCCCCCGCCCCAATTGCAAAGGAAAGGTCCTCGACCGTGCGAAAGCCAAAATCACGGGCCAGCTTTTCCAGGCTGAGTTCCCCCACAGCGAGGCGGTTTAGCTCTTTGTCGAGCATGGCGCGTCCCTGGGTGCCTTCCGGCAGATAGATGGCGCGGTACTTGTTGTTGTAGAACATGTCGAACCCGCCGCCGACGATGACCA
>JABWBV010000785.1 GCA_013359445.1 Anaerolineales bacterium
ATCCACATACCGATCTTCGTAGCTCCCGAAATCTTCGCCTGGTTCACAAGTCAGGCTGAGGGTGCTGGCATTCATAATAGGGTAATCATTCGCGGTCGCCTGATTGAGGGCGTCGGTTTCAGCGATGTTCATCACGGGTTGGACCTCATCACAATCCCAGTTGGAATATGTAATGTTATAGCCCAGGACAAAGTCTTCCAGGGTATTCGCTGTCCGGTAGCCCCCTGCCATCACCGAGGCATCAGCCGCGTTTTGTGCCCCGCGACGATCAGCAAAGATCAGGCCACCATCCACCGCCAGGGCGGCAAAGGCCAACAGCCCTACAATCGCCAACACGAGAATCACCAGTACCTGTCCGCTTTCTGAAGAAGTTTGTTTTTGTTGCATTTTAAGCCTCCGATTCAAAAGGGGGTTTTCGAGTCCATTTTGAAGTTATTATTTTCATATTGTATAACGGGACAAGTTCAGAAAGGATTCGGGTCTACCCGCAAGCAGTACAAAGTTCCTAGAGGAGAGAGGTTCTACCCGGAATACCGTGAAAAAAACCGAAATATTGAAGGGGGTGGGGTCCCCCACCCCCTTCAATATTTTGAACACTTCACACCAAAAATGGTAGCGCCAGAAGAGAAAAAAGAGGCTTTTTGAAGTCAAAAAGCACATAGAATAAGTCATTTTACCCCTAACTATCTGTTTATCGCTCTCCCCTTTAGGTCATACAAATAAAAAGGGCCTATTTCTTTTTTTTTGAAGTATCAAAAAAAAGCCCGGCAGTTGTTCCTGCCGGGCTTTTTTTAGTCTACGCAACGACTGTTTCCGCATCCGGGATTTTATATCCCAATTGCCGCAGACGTTTTTTCATATCCGCGAGAGATTTACGGCCAAAGCCATCGATGGCAAGAACCGCCTCATCACCCAGGGCGAGTTTTTCTAAAAAGGCCCCGACATTTGTGATGCCGGATTTCGCGAGGGTATCTACAACGCGAGTCCCAACGCTCAGTTCAGAAATGGGCCGATCAGGAGATGTGCGAGAGGTCTCGCGCGCTTTCTTTTCGGACAAATACTCTTGACGAGCTTGCAAACGTTTGTAGAAACGATCTACTTGCCCTTCTGTATCCACAATACGTTGTTCGCCAGTGAACAGCGGGTGACACCGGGAGCAAATATCGGTACGGATCTCTTTTCGAGTTGAACCGGTTGTCCAAGTCGCGCCACAGGCACAGAGAACGACCGCATTCGGATAAAAGGTAGGATGAATGTCTTTTTGCATGGGTTAAGCCTCCAAATGGAAGACGTTTTGTCAGGCTACAGCTTCTTCTTGCGCGGCAAGTTGCTCCAATTTTTCTAAAGCAACCACTGTAACCCGTTTACGTCCTTCCCGAATCGTTTCGTACAATACCAAACCATCGGAGGTGGCAAACAAGGTATGATCTCTGCCTACGCCGACATTTTCACCCGGTTTGATGCGGGTACCACGTTGACGAACAAGGATATTGCCCGAAAGGACAAACTCGCCGCCAAATTTTTTAACACCCAGGCGTTTTGATTTACTATCGCGCCCGTTTTTACTGGAACCGCCACCTTTCTTATGTGCCATAACTTACGCTCCTGTCACAATTTCATTAATCTGCAAGCGTGTATACTGCTGGCGATGACCCTGCTTCCGGCGATACCGGACACGGGTCTTATATTTGAAGACCAACACTTTTCGACCCCGAATATGGCTAACTACGGTGGTTTTTACCACGGTACCAGCGAGTGTGGGCCTACCAACGCTTACATGACCGTCATTGGCAACCAAGAGCACCTGATCCAGGTTCAGCGTGTTGCCGGCTTCGATCGGTAGAAGATCTACCTCAATAATTTCGCCTTCAATGGCTTTGTATTGCTTACCGCCACTTTCGACGATTGCATATTTCATAATCTTACTTCCTCCAAGCTTCACTTCACCAAAATCCACGCATTTCATCATGCCCAGATTTGGGGAAGTTGGGGATACAAAATAATACCCCAGCATTACAGCCGGGGACGTGCGGAGCGCTATTATACTGAGGGCAATTTAAAATGTCAACAAAAAAATCCCAAAGCTTAGGGCAATCGCATGTAAAAAAAGCTGAGATAATGGTTAGCCAAACTCCTGAGGAGGCAAACCATGCCCAACCAACCATTAAGTAGCTTAGAAACCCAT
>JABWBV010000168.1 GCA_013359445.1 Anaerolineales bacterium
ACCCGGATTAACGGGGCGGAAACCCGAATTTTTGGGCGTGAAGGGGATGGATATCCCCACCACCTTCAAAAATTCGGCCCTTTTCCCGTTAGCCGGAAATATTCAGCTTGGGAGTTTTGGGAAAAAAAGACAGTTGGCTGGCATTGAGTATACCAGCCAACTGTCTTATCTTCACCAATGAATTATTTGCGGATTTTGATATTTCCTCCAGCAATCGGTGTTACGGGATTGGATGTAATGGGTTCTCCCATCAGATTGTCGTAAACCACGGTTCCAGTGCCTTCTTCCCAGATTTTGATGCGGATTAAGTCATCGCCAGGACCGGGAACCATTTCTTCGTCAATAACCGTAATGACAAAGCCATAGGCTACCCCACCAGGGCCAAAGCCCTTCCCTTGAACCGTTGTCTTAGCGCCTGTTACCACCATCCATTCGAGTTCGGTCCCGTTGACCCAAAAACCACTTTCCAGAAGGAAGAATTTGAAATCTCCAATGGGTTCAGGAATGTTACGTTTGTAGCGGGAAAGAATACCAAAAATGGTCAGGCCATCCGCATTAGCATCCGGGATGTAGTCCCCAGCGCCACTCATGTAAATCCCTGCGCCGGTCACAGACCCCGCCGTTGGGTCGTAGACAACCACGTAGTAGAACACATTTTGTCCAGACGCATTCGCGGCGTCGGTCACTGTCAGGGAAACTTCGTAAATTCCGGGGTCGAGATAGATGTGATTGGCGGTGGCGGTTCCCGTCCCACCCGTGAGGGTCTGGTTCGTCGTGAAACCATCGCCCCAGTTCCAGACCGCGGTCAAGGAACCGGATTCATCGGAATAGGGGGCAGAAGCCGTCACGGTGACGATGTCCACCTGGACGGGGTCCACCGGAGCGGTGATGGTTCCGACGACCGGAGCGAGATTGACTTCGTTTACAGTTACAGAGATCGTTTCGCAGTCGCTATCCGTTCCATCGGTAACACAGACATCAAAGGTATACACGCCCGGGCCATCGGCCTCGGCGGGGGTCCAGGTGAACACCCCGGCGGTGGTGATGCTGGCGGCGGCGGGCGCACCCGTCAGGGAGAAGGTGAGCATGTCGGTGAGGTCGGCGTCGGTGGCGGTAGCGGTAAAAGTCAACAGCGTCAGTTCATCAACGATTTGATTCCCTATCGGGTCGAGCTCGGGCAGATGGTTGATTTCGCAGGCATCCCCAATGCCATTGTTATCGCCATCTTCCTGACCGGGGTTGGCAACCAGAGGACAGTTATCGCCGTTGTCGCCAACGCCATCGCTGTCACTGTCGGTTGTTTCAGTCGGATCGAGTGGGAAGGCATCGTTCACATCCAGCGTGCCGTCGTTATCGTCGTCAGTGTCAATGGTATTCGGCGTCATGTCGCCATCGGTGTCGGTCAGACAGGCACTCAGGCTGGTGGAGCCGGTGGTTTCCGTGCTGGTGCCGACGGGACATTGGGTGGCGGCATGGGCGGCTGGGACATCCACGTAGAAGCCAATAGGAGCCAGGGTACAGACGACCGCGCCACTGAGGGGGTTGAACGCCCCGACCGGGCACGGGGTTTGAGCGGTGGAAGCCGGCGTGTCCACAAAGTGACCGGGGTCGGCCAGGGTACAGGCGACCGCACCACTGAGGGGGTTATATTTCCCGACCGGGCAGGGGGTTTGGGTGGTGGAAGCCGGCGTGTCCACAAAGTGACCGGGGTCGGCCAGGGCACAGGCGACCGCGCCACTGAGGGGGTTGTACGTCCCGACCGGGCAGGGGGTTTGGGCGGTGGAAGCAGGCATGTCCACGAAGTAACCGGGATCAGCCAAGAGACAGGAAGCCTGACCCGTCGCGGGGTTATAACGTCCCGGAGCGCACGGCGTTTGCGAGGTGGAGCCTATCGCGGAGACGACATAGCCCGCATCGGCTTGGAGACAGGAGACTGCGCCACTGAAGGGGTTGTAGGTCCCGATCGCACAGGGGGTTTGAGCGACTGAACCAGGAAAATCTACAAAGTAACCGGGATCAGCCAAGAGACAGGAAAGCGCACCGGTGACACTGGAGTATGTACCGGGGTCGCACGGGGTTGCCGTTAACTGACCGGAGAGGGCCACATAACTTCCGGCGGGGGCGGGAGTACAGTTGAAGGCGCCGTACTGCCCAGCGGGGCAGGAGACCGCGCGGGTGTCGTCCAGCGGGAAGGCATCGTCCACGTCCAGTACGCCATCGTTGTCATCGTCGGGGTCAATGGCATCGGGAATGGTATCGCCGTCCGTGTCTGTGATCGGACCGGGTTCGCAGGCATCGCCCACGCCGTTGTTATCGGTGTCCAGTTGATCGGGGTTGGGAACGAACGGACAGTTATCCGCAGGGCCATTCATGCCGCCGTCTTCGACGCCATCGGCATCGTAGTCCGACCAACGAGTGTTATCGAGCGGGTAGTCGTCGTCCATATCAGCCACGGTGTCGTTGTCATCATCGATGTCGCAGGCGTTGCCGAAGGTGTCGCCGTCATAGTCGGCCTGATCGGGATTGGCGATGATGGAGCAGTTATCGAGCGAATTGGTCACGCCGTCATTATCGGCGTCGGTGTCGGCGTTGTCGCCGGTACCATCGTTGTCGAGGTCGAGCCATTCGTCGGTGTCGAAAGTGAAGGTATCGAACACGTCCACGAGCGGGTCGTTGTCGGCGTTTACATCACACGCATCGCCAATGCCATCGCCGTCGAAATCGGCCTGACCGGCGTTTGCCACGAGTAAACAGTTGTCGGCGGGATCGGACACGCCATCAGCGTCGGTATCCGAAACATTGGACAAAACGCGGAAGGGGATGCCATGATCGAGCGCGAGGGCCACGTTCCCAACGTTGTCCACGGCCTGGACAAAGTATTCCACGGTTCCGCCGGGAGCGGGCACGCTGGCGGTGGCGACGTTCCCCGCGAGGGTCAGGTCAACCGCGCTCCAGGAGGTGGCGTTCATCGTCCGGTAGAGGATCAGGACCCGGTAGACGCCATTCGCGTTGTCTTCCACTTCAACGGAGAAGTTCAGGTTCCCGGCATTTTCGACGGCGGTGACAGCCCAGATGTTGGGGGCGGTGAAGTCCGTTTCGGTGAAGGGGGCGGTGTAAACGACGAGGTTAAGGTCGTTATACAGGCGCATGGTTCCCAGCGAGGAGGCTGTCACGCTGGTGGCCCAGAATTGCGCCGGGACGACGATCAGGCGTTGTTGGGAAGTGCCATCGACGGTCAGGAAGCGGTTGAAGCTGGCGGGGCTTTGCGGGTACAGCGTTTGGGCGAGGTACACGCCTTCACCGGGCAGGGTCACTTCCTGGGTGATGAATTGGGTGATGATCGGGTCAAAGTTGTACTGGTCGGTGAACGAGCCGCCTTCCATGAGTACGCCGCGGGCGATTTCGGTCGCTGAGTTGAAGTTGACGTCGGTCAGCGGAAGGGCCGGGCGGTTGCCGGTGGTTTGCATGTCTGTGCCACCATTTACGGTGAAGGCGGTCCCGGTGCGGAAGGTGTCGGTGACGGGGGTGTAGGTGAAGGACAGGTTCTGTTCCCAGGCATTGGCTCCCGATGGGCCACCGATGGCGACCGGATTCCCTGCGAGATAGCTTTCACCACCCGGTTTGGTGTTGGTTTGGGTGGGCATGTTCACTTTGAGCATGGGCAGACCATATAGGGTGAGTTCGGCCAGGACCTTTTCGTCGTAAGCGGTGAGGCCACCGTTCCCCAGGCTGTTTAAGTAGCGTTGTTTGGCCTGGAGAAGCGCGTTCCCGACGGTGGGCAGGGTATTGGCCTCGAGCGGTGTACCCGCGTTGGGATTGTAGCCCAGGTTTTGGGTGAAGTTGAGCATCAACCGTTCAGAGTAAGCGAGTAACTGTCCGTCGCCATAGCCGAAGCCCGTATTCCCGAGGAAGGTGGCCCCGTGGGCGGCGAACATTTGGGCAAAGTCTGCCCCGGTAAAGGCCAGGGAGGTGCCCCCATCGTACATGTTCAGCCCGGCGTGACAGCCGACGGAGAAGATCAGCTTGCCTGTCAGGGTATCGAATTCAGTCGCGAGCACATCCGTCGGATCATTGGGGTAGAACCGGAAGTGGTCGAAGTGCGAGTTGAGGGAGATCAGATCGTAAGGGGTGGCGTCAAAAGCCAGGTCGCGGAAGTCCTCTGCGGTCCAGGTGTTGTTGATGAGGGAATCCACCTGGAGGCCCTGGCTGGCGAGGGTGCCATCGACTTTGGCGGCCTGATCGACCAGGAAGTCGTACCCTGTAACGAGGGCGTTATCCGGGGATAGAACCGGGGCGGCGAGGAAGGTACTGATCATCGCGACGATGTCGCTGGGGCTTTCCACGAGGCGGCCCAGACCGTATTGCGGGATATACAGTTCCCGGCCATTGGCGGAGATGGGCAGACTGGCGGCGTAGTAATCGTCGCTAAGGAAGTAATAGCCTTTGGCCGCGGCCTGCATCGCCACATTGTCGTAGTAGGGGTAGGTGCGTTCGTTGGCGTTCAGCGTTTGATCGACGACCCGGCGTTGGGGGATAATGTGATCCCCGCCTACGATGACGAGGTATTTCAGGTTGGGATAGGCCGGAAGCTGACTGTACAGCACGGATTTGATCGTCCGGGCGACTTCATTGGCGGCTTGCGGGTTCTCCGGGTTGGCATCCCAATACGCATAGGCGGCATTGATTTCAGGATAGGTATCCAGGTTGAGGATCACGCCGTTGACGTTGGGATCGTTTTTGAGGGCGTCCAGTTGGGCGACCAGGTTGGTGGAGGCCAGCGTGTCCGGGCCGGTGTAGACCGCGTTCATCCGGGAAGCGTTGAAGAGGATCAACGTTTCCACCGTGGAGGCGACGGAGGGCGTGGGGAACGTGGATGCCGCCGGGACGATGTTCATGTCAATCGGACGCGGCACGTCCGGTTCGATGACATCACTGAGCACGGTGA
This sequence comes from Anaerolineales bacterium, assembly GCA_013359445.1. GTDB lineage: Bacteria > Chloroflexota > Anaerolineae > Anaerolineales > JABWBV01 > JABWBV01. Next base: position 4,946 of record JABWBV010000168.1, read on the forward strand.
AGGGTTGCCCCACGGCAGAGGCATCGTGCGGAATGGCCACCAGATACCAGGGGCCAACCAGTTCGTTGACGTTGATGAGAATAAATTCGGATGTGGTGGGCAAGGGGTTGGCGGAGATGCCACGCAGGGTTTCGATGCCACCCGCTTCGCCGATGTTGCTCAGTTGGGCAATGTTGCTCAGTTGCGCGATGTTGCTGAGTTGGGCAATATTGCTCAGTTGCGCGATGTTGCTCAGTTGCGCAATATTACTGAGTTGGGCAATATTGCTCAGTTGCGCGATATTGCTGAGTTGGGCGATGTTACTGAGTTGGGCAATGTTGCTCAGTTGGGCGATATTGCTGAGTTGGGCAATGTTACTCAGTTGCGCAATGTCGTAAAGTTGGGCAATGTTGCTCAATTGGGCGATGTTGCTGAGTTGAGCGATATTACTCAGTTGGGCGATGTTGCTCAGTTGGGCAATGTCTACGATTTTGCCAATGTCGCGCAATTGACCATTTTCCTCACTGACGCGCGGGGCAAACAGATACAGGTCGTAATCGTAGTCGCTGGTCAGGGTTGCGCTAATGATGGAACCAGGGGCAGTAACATCCATACGGAACCATTGGGCATCCTGGGTGGTTGTAGCTGTTTCCACGACAGGCACACTCGATACAACAGTAACACTGGTGTCGCGAGAGCCATTATCACATTGATCGACAATTCCATCGCCATCCGCATCCGCGCCCACCATCGGGGTGAAACTCATATCGTCGATGATGTAATCGAAACCTTGCGTTTCTACCTGTACCGAGCGGATACAACTGCCGTTGACGGTTAGGACACCAACCCCGCCAGACACAAAATCGACCACGTTGCCGTTCATCACGTTGTCCGCGGCATCGTTCGGTTTGTCGTAAGCAGTTAATTGACTGGGATCAGCGCCCGTGTTGATGAAGTTCACACTGAACGAAGATATCGCCACATCAAAATTGAGCATGGTATCCGCGCCAGCCGCGTTCGTTGACACGCTCAGGTTATCACTCCCGATACCCGGATACCCGCCCCCAATGTTAACAAAGTCGAAACTGACTCCCTGCGGTGCATAGATGCTATTGAGGGTGCTCACAGCCGCCGCCTGGTTCTGGCTGGGTAAGCCGTCGAAGTTTAGGGTTATGGCTGAGAATTCGTAGGCCCCGATGTCGCAAGACGCGCCTTGCGGGCGGGCGACGCCGCGTTGATCGAGGTTGCCCGCCCCATTGGGAACAGGTTGATCGCAGTACAAGTTGTTGGCGGCGTCAATTGCAGTACTCATTGCGCCAAGAGCGACGGTCAAAGTGGGGCCGCCATTATCGTTGATGGATTGCAGACCAAGGCCTGGATCATCGGTAGTGATGCTGTTTTGTTGCGTAATGGCCCCGTCCACGTTGGCGTTGCTGGGGGCGGTATTAAAGGCGACGAGGCTGTTGTACAAGTTCAGGGTCGCGACGTTGGAAATCCCTGCTCCTGAAGTGCCTGCCGTATTGCCGGTCAGTGTCGTATGAATGAGGGTCAGGTTTTGGGAACTGCCATTGAAGATGGCACCCCCACTCCCTGAAGTTGCGGTATTGCCCACAAACGTGGAGTTGATCAGGGTCCCGGTGGTGTTGGCGCCACTAATGCCACCCCCACTCAGCGTTGCGGTGTTGTTGAGGAACAGCGTCCCGTTAATCTGATAGGTTGCGAAGACGGCGTCCAGCCCGGCACCAAATTGCCCAGAAGTATTCCCAAAGATTTGGCTGTCCACAATCGTGGCCGAGGCATTCGTTTCTAGGCGCATCCCACCACCGCCGAGCGAGGCGGCGTTCGAATGTATTTTAACTTGATTGAGCGTAATGCTCGCGGCGGTATGTGCATAAATTCCTGCACCATAGTTGACAGACCCACCAGATATCGCCATGTTGTCGAAGGTGACGTTTGCCCCAATCACGTCAAAGACCCGATCCAGGCCACCTGCATGAATCCAGGAGGCCACTGGTCCCGAGACGCCTTGAATGGTCAGGGTATCGGTAATGTCCAAATCGCCAGTGGCGGCGGCATCTTCTCCAGCCCCTGCAATCGTCAGGTTGATAATCCCGGCGGGGAGGTTGATGATGTTTGCACCAGCGGCGGCATTACTTTCCTGGATGGCGGCACGCAGGGTACATTCCCCAGGCGTGGCGGTTTCACACACCCCATCACCGGGGTTGATGTCTAAGGCATCCGCGGTGCTATTGACGGTGAGGACGGGGGAAATGGCCGCGACACTGATGGCGCTAAACTCAGAGGTGTTGCCGTTTGCATCGGTGGCGGTGGCGACGATGGGATCGCCGGCGGCAACGCCTAAAGAGGCGGCCAGCCCTAAGTTGGTGGAAGTACTGCCCGGCCCGGCCAGGATCGTGCCGCCGAGGAAAGTACGTCCTTCCCCACTGCCTGCACTATCGGCTTCATAAAAATCGATGAAGACGGGATAAGCAGTGTTCGCCATATCTGCGTCCAACGAATAATCGATCGTCAGGCTTCCGGCGATGGTGGCGGCGGTCAAGACCGGGTAATTTTGCAAGTTATTGGCCCCGGTATCGCCATCGAGGGGGTCATTGGGGTCTTGACCCAAAATGCCGAAGAGTTCAAGCCCCAGGCCGCCGTTGTTGTAAATGCTGTTGCCGCGTACGGACACACGCGGATCAGCCCCATTGAAAGTGCTGATGCTGATCCCCGCCGCAAAATTATTCGCAACGATGTTGGCCTCGCCCGGCCCTGTGCCTCCGATGGTATCGTTCTGGCTGGAAACCATCGAAATCCCATTCGGCACCCCAGGGCTACCGTTTCCTAACGGGCCAGTCCCAGTGCTGTCCACCCCGATCCAATTGCCTTGAATGATGTTGTTATTCGAGGGCGTTGTGTTCGAACCATAGAGATAAATCCCATACCCGGTATTGCCCGAAATCAGATTGTCGAGAATCTGATTGTTGGTTGATCCGCCGAAACTCACAGCGGCAAAGGCCCCGCCCCCGAGGGCGCTCATCCCAGTCACATCCGTACCGATGTAGTTGTTTTGAACAGTGTTGTTCGTCGGGGCACTGCCAAAGTTCGGGAAGACGACTTGATAATTCCCGGTGTTGCCCGAAATCAAGTTGCGCTGGCTGTCCGCCGGGCCGCCGATCACATTGCCGCTGGAGGCTTGTTGAAACTGGACCCCAACACTGTTGCCAAACCCTGCCGCCGTTGTTCCTGCCGCATTCGTACCGATGAAGTTACACTCCACATGCACGTTGCTCGTAAATGCCCCATCGATCCCGTTGCCTGCGAAGCGGTTAATGACCAACCCACGAATAGTGCTTCCATTCGCACTGAAAGCTGAAAAACTGATCCCATTTACAAAAGCGCCTGCTCCAGCCCCATTCAATTCCACGAGTAAAGTGGGGGGCCAGGTGGTACAGCTCGCGCCGGGTTGAGTCAAACCGTCAATAATGAGGGACTCCGTAATCGCGGGCAAAGCTGAACCGGGCGTGATGGTTTGTACTCCTACCCCGGGGATGTTGAAATAAACGGCATCGGCGCCTACCGTCGCGTTGGCTTCCTGAATCGCCGCGCGCAAGGTACATTCCCCAATGGAGGCCGTCTCACAAATTTCATCGCCCGGGTTGGCATCCCCTGCATCCCCCGTGCTATTGACGGTAAAGATGCGCCCCACGAATTGAACCGGGCTGAACAAAGACGTATTGCCATTCGCATCCGTCGCCATGGCAACGACATAATCGCCCGGAGCCACCCCCAGGGCGGCGGCATTGCCGAGATTGGGTGTGTCTGAGCCAGGCCCGGCAATGGTCGTGCGCCCTAAATACGTGCGCCCTTGTCCATCCACCGCGCTAACGGCTTCGTAAAAATCTATTGCGATAGGATACGCACTGTTGACCACGGTCGAGTCAATGGAGTAATTTACAAGGAGATTCCCACTCTGAATGGTGGCCTCGCCGAGGACGGGGTAGTTTTGCCCCATGTTCGCGCGTTGGGGTCCCAGGCTGGTATCCGGGTCGCCCGCGTCATTGGCTCCAACCAGGTTCAGAGAGAGCGGCGTCGTATTGTTGAAAAAACTATTCCCAACGATTGCCGTCTGGTAACCGGAATACATAATAATTCCGGTGGGATGGTTGGCAATGACATTGCCTTCTCCCGGGTTTGGGCCGCCAATGACAGAATTGGAGGCGTAGTTGCGAACGACGATCCCGCCCCCGGAATTTGCCAGAGCGGTGAGGCCATCACTCCCTACCCCGAGGAGATTGCCTTTAATTGAAGTGCCTGAAATCCCAGGACTTAATACACCCACGCCACTCCCCCACAGGGCAATCCCTTCACCATTCCCGGCGATGACATTCGTCTCAATCGCATCGTAGATGGCATCGGCATTGGTTCCGATCCGGGTATTATCTGATCCGGTGTTAATAAGTATGCCAGCGCTGGTATTCCCAAGCGCAGTGACACCCGTTGCATCTACCCCAATATAGTTGCCCGCGATAATGGTGTTATCGGAATTGCTTACGAATACCCCTGTAGAATTGCCCGCGATCACGTTGCGTTCACTGGCATTGAAAGCATCATTGCTCCCATTCGTGCCGATGATGTTGTTATCTGAACTATCAATCGAAATGCCTTCGGAATTGCCGAAATCCACCGTGCCCGTGATGTCTGTGCCGATGTAATTTCCGGCCACCACGTTCCCCGTAGAGCCGCTGATGATCCAAACGGCCTCAGGCCCCGAGTTCGAGATAATATTGCGTTCAAGCGTGTCGGAAACCCCATCCCCGTTTGTTCCAATTCGGTTATTGTTGGCTCCGTTGTAGAGTACGATGGTTTCACTCCCGTTGCCCAACGGAGCGGTGCCGGTGGCATCCGTCCCAATCAAATTCCCGGCAACCACGTTGCCAGTTACTCCCTCCATAACAATGGCATTGCCACTGTTGCCAGAAATGACATTGCCTTCGCTCGCATCGTTTGCCCCGTCCCCATTTGTGCCGATGATGGTATTCAAAACGTTGGTATTTCCCGATGCCCCCAGCTCGATTCCCGACCCATTCCCCAGGGCACTCGTCCCGTTCACATCGGTTCCGATCAGGTTCCCTTGAATCAGATTACCATCCGAACTTCGTGCCCCGTCACCAGTGATCGAAATCGCCGAAGTGGAATTCCCAGAAATCAAATTATCCAAAATAGCATTTGTATGCCCGCCAAAAATACCAATCGCCTCGTAGGAACCCCCTCCTAATGCGGCCGTGCCAGTGACATCCGTGCCCACATAATTGTTTTGAACGACATTGTTATAGGGCTGTGAGCCATAGTTCGCGATATTGATCTGCTGTAAGGTATTCCCAGAAATCAAATTACGCTGGCTGTCACTCGGCCCACCAATGGTGTTGTTATGCGAATCTTGCTGAATAAAAACCCCATAATTATTCGCCAAATCGGTCGTCCCCGTCTCATCTGTACCCAGGAAATTACACTCGATCGAGTGGTTACTGCTATTGGCAATTTCGATGCCGGGGCCGGGTAAGTTATTGATGACCAGCCCACGCACCGTACTCCCATTGGAGCCAAAACCAAGATTGAAGCCACTCAAGGCGCCATTTTCGCCATTGACTTCGATCAACAAAGTCGGCGGCCAGGCCGCGCAACTGGCACCGGGCTGAGTGGTCCCATCAATCATCACCGGTGCAGTGACATTGAGGGTCGTGTTCAACGCAATTGTCTGGACGCCTGACCCACCAATGTTGAAGTTGATGATGTCTGTCCCGGGCAACGCGTTCGCTTCTTCCACAGCCGCGCGCAACGTACATTCGCCCAAGCCTGTCAAGCACACCCCATCTCCAGGGGTCGTATCCGACTCGTCGAATATACTGTTGACGACAAAGGTCGCCGCAAAAGCCGGACGTGCCCAAAGCGTCAAACCATAGGCCACAATAAGAAGGGACACAATCACTGGGTAAAGATGGTAATTCGATGACTTTTTCATACAAACTCCTAAAGGGTTGAGAGGACCAGTTACCAAGATAATGAATACCGTTCCAATCTATCCTGGAACGATAAACTTTTTTATGATATTTTAGAAAAAAATGGGGTTTTTCCGATTATAGCAGGAAGTGTACCCAAAGGTTGAAACTATCTATTTCATCGACCAAGGAACATTCAGCACAAAAATGGATGATGAACAAAAAACAAAGGGGCTTTATCACTGAGGCCCTCACTCAGTTTATGGAACATGCGTGAAAGAAACGTGAAAAATGGCCTACGTTCCATTTCAAAAAGGTACCAACACCATGCCATTTGGGCTATTCACCACCGAGTGCCTCTCGGCAAGTTGCCAGCCTATCGATGTAACCGTTCAGATATATTTGGAATATCCCCAATCAAAAAAGATGGATGGCGGATGTCCATCCCCCCCTTCCTTTTAGATCGGACCTTCTTTTCCTAAACCAAACAGCTATATATCGAGAATCAAACTATACTCTGCTTGTTTGAATTTATCAGTGAGTTGTTTCATCCAAAGCTGTGAACCAAATCACAGCCCCACATGAACGAACGTGGTTCAATCATATTGTTCCCCTAAAATTTTTTTCTCTAATCACGAGATATGCTCCAAATCTTCCTGCTCGGCACCCCCCTGATCATTCTCGACGGTGAACGCCTTCACGCCCTCACCTCGTTAAAAAGTCAAGCCTTGCTCTACTATCTCGCCATGAGCCGACGCCCCCACTCGCGTCTGACCCTCGCCGGCCTGCTCTGGCCCGAAAAAAACGACACCGAAGCCCGGACCAACCTGCGGCAAGCCGTCCGCCAACTGCGCCAGGCCATCGGAGACGCAGAAACCGGAGGCTACCTACTCTCCACCCGTGACACAGTCACCATCCCCGCCCACCTGCCCATCGAAGTCGACGCCAGCACCTTCGAATGGATGCTCAACGCCGGGCTGGAAGGCGAAATGCGCTTGCTCCAATCCGCCGTCAATCACTACACCGGCGAATTCCTCAGCGGCCTTTACCTCGACGACGCCTATGGTTACGAAACCTGGATGCTCATCGAACGGGAACGCCTGCGCAATCTTTCTATCCAAGGCCTCCATACCCTGGCCCACCACTACGCCACCCAACAAGAAATTTCCGCAGGCCTCACCGTCATGCGCCGCCTGCTCGAAATCGAACCCTGGCGCGAAGAAGCCCACCGCCTGATGATGCAATTTCTGGCCTGGGAT
>JABWBV010000169.1 GCA_013359445.1 Anaerolineales bacterium
GCCGTCATCGGCCATTTCGCGGGTTACGGTTACTTTCGGATACGGCTCTGCCCAATGCACTTTGATGTATGGGTAGCGTTTGTCGTCTTTCATCCGTACGTTGTAGTGCGGGCGATGACGTTTGATCAGATTCATTTCCAGGATCAGCGCTTCCAACTCTGAGCCGACGATGATCCATTCCAGATCGACAATTTTTCGGACCAGTTGGCGCGTCTTGTTATCGTGGTTGGCGCTGGCGTGGAAATATGAGCGCACCCGGTTTCGCAGGTTGATCGCTTTCCCCACGTAAATGATTTTCCCGTCTTTGTCCTTCATCAGGTAACAACCGGGTTTGGTCGGGAGGGTGTCAAGGAGGGCTTGCAAATGATCAGATACCATAGCCCCAAAATTTTATCACGCCCGCCCCACGCAAGGGGAGCACTAATTATTTTTCGAGGGGGCTTTATACCAACCGCGCGGGGGGATCGGGCCGAGGCGCCTCGCGGATGAGGACATGATCGGCCATCTCTAACAGGGGTTCGATCAACTGGTCTCGATCCGGTTGCTGAACCCGGGGCGGGTGAACACTAACGAGCACGGGGGCGGTTTTGCGGAGACGGGCCAACTGCCCGAGGGCGCGCCCCAACAGTCGGTAGCTTTCCGCCGCGGGGACATTTTCATCATAAAAAGGGGCGAGGAAGTCGAGCAAGAGATGAGGAATGTTGGAGGTTGGGGTTTCTTCGAGGAGGGTGATCATTTGATAGCAGGTGAACACGCGGGCGACGTGAATCCGGCTGAGGGTTTCGGTGAGTTGGGAGGTGTGGCGACGCAGAAACCGCGCTACACGATAGGCGTCGAATCCGTTTCCGCCATCCAACACACCAACGCGCCCCCGGAGCGCGAGCACCGCGGTGAGTTCCAACATTTTTACTTCCTCCGAACGGGGAGCGATCAATATGGCTAATTCGCCTGGGGAAAGGTGGTCTAATGCGTTCATGTCCCCAACCATAGCACTTGCCTGGCAGAAATGCTATTCTCCCAGTGATTAATCCTGGGGTGATTTTTGGATTAATCCAGGGTATCCATGGCTAACCTTCAAATTCGCTGAAATCCCACCCTGTCAACACCTGCCGCAGTTGTTCTTTGTTCCGCACGTTGAACTTTTGCTGGACGTTGCGGAGGTGGGCTTTGACCGTGTTGGGGGAGATGATCAGTTTACTGGCGATGGCGTGGTTGGTGTATTTCAGACAGGTTAGCGCGGTGACTTGTTGTTCGCGGGCGGTGAGGGTGTGCCATTTTGCCAGTTTTTCGTCGAGGTGTTCGTATTTTTCGAGACCGTATGCCAGGATTTCGTTGGCGACATCTTCGGGGGAACGTTGTTCCAATTCGGCGATGGCACGGAGAGGAGTGGTGATTGCTTGTTGTTCGATCTGGATGGTGCCTTCGTACAGGTCGGGGACGCGTGGCGAGGGAGGCCGGGGCGGGAGAAAGAGCTGGCGTAACCAGTTCCAGAAGTTCATGGGCGGTCTGTTGAAGGGGAATCCGTGGAGATGGGAAAATTTGCGTGCAAAAAGGAAAAAATGACAATTTTGAATCAATTGTATTAGAACTTATGTTCTATTTTGTTGCGAGTACGTTGCAGGAGGGTTTCAGGCCAAAAAAAAAGGTGGGGCGGACTTCAAAAGTCCGCCCCACCTTTTTTTAGTAGGAGTCTGCCAGGGTGCGTATGCGTAATTTCTCCCGGGCTTGTTCCACCGTCCAGCCTGCGGGGAGGGGGGCAGTGAGGGTGCGGGCTTGGTTGGGGGAGAGGTCGAAATAGTTGTCGCTGAAGACGAGATCGGCGTCGGGGAATTCCAGTTCGACGAAACGGGCGAGGGAGGAGGCACGGAGGGTGATTGAGAGGGTGCCGTTTTCGGCGGTGATTTCCCGCGCAATTTCAGCAGGTTGCAGGGACAGGTGTTTGTTAGGGACGAAGAGGGTGACGGTGTTCGCATGTTCGGCGTTCTGCCATAATTCACAAACAAAGACCACGTGCCGTTGATTGGCCTCGGTGACTTGCGCGGAGAAGTCGTACACGCCCACCCGGGTGTCTTGGAGGGCGTGGGCGCGGAGGGGTTTTTCGCCCGATGCGAGGATCTCGCCGGAGAGGGTTTCGAGTCGCCAACGGACGGTGACATCACAGGGGTCGGGGAGGTCGCTGGTGATGTGGACGCTCATGGTTTTGCCAGTGTCTTCGACGGAGAGGAGCAGGGGGGCGTAGAAACGTTTGGCGGCGTAGTGCAAGGCTTTCCAACGACCAAAATAGTCGAGGGAGGCCCAAGAGGCGACAGGCCAGCAGTCGTCCAACTGCCAGATGATCGTGCCGCTGACGCGTTGGCGGTTGCGGCGCCAGTGTTCGACGCCGTAACGGATGCCCTCGGCTTGCAGGATCAGGCTGAGGTAAACGAGGGCGTCGAAGTTTTTGGGCATCCGAAACGTGTCGGCCATTTGGGCGATCATGAGGCTGTTGCCCACCCACGAGCGTTGGTGGTGTTCCATGATGTAGGAGGTGAGGTTCCACTCTTCGGGAGGGGCGTAGGTTTGGATGGTTTTGAGCGGGGGGAGGGCCTGGAAGCCAAATTCGCTCATAAACCGGGGGAATTGTGCACGGTAGGCGGTGAAGGGTTTGCGCCCGTGCCAGACATCCCAGTAGTGACAGTCTCCCTGCACTTGCCCGTTCGGGTTTTCAAAGGGGGTGCCCGAGGAGGCGGAACTGGGCCAGTAGGGGGTGTCGGGGTCTTCGTCGGCGATGAGTTCGGGGAGTAGGTGGTGGAACATGCGGTCGTAACCGTCTTTGAGACGTTGGTTGAGGGGGTCGTGGGGTTGATTCCAGCCCCAGTCACACCAGCCCTGTTCCATTTCGTTGTTGCCGCACCAGATGGCGAGGGAGGGATGGTGGCGGATACGGCGGATGTTTTCGATGGCCTCCGCGCGGACGTTTTCAAAAAACTCGGCGTCGGCGGGGTAGATGGCGCAGGCGAACATAAAATCTTGCCAGATGAGAAGGCCGTATTCGTCGCACAGGTCGAAGAACATGTCTTCGGGGTAGTAGCCACCGCCCCAAACGCGGAGCATGTTCATATTGGCTTGCGCGGCACTGCGGATTAGCCCTTCGAGCGAGGCGCGGGTCACGCGGGTGGGGAAGGAGTCGGCGGGAATCCAGTTGGCGCCTTTGGCGAAGATGGGCAGGCCGTTGACGTAGAAGGTGAAGGATTTGCCCCACGCGTCGGGTTCCTGGACGAGATCGAGGGTGCGGAGGCCGATCCGGTGGGTGCGGGTGTCGAGGGGACGGTCGCCCGCGAGGAGGGTGATTTCGACATGGTAAAGCGGTTGGTCCCCGTACCCGTTGGGCCACCAGAGTTGAGGGTCGAGGATTTCTGTATGCAGATCGGCATGGTAATACTCATCGCCGAGCGGGGTGAGGTTGGACTCGGTGGTGTGGGTTTCACCCGTAGGGGTGGTAACGATCAGGCGGAGGGTGAGGTGATCTTCGCTCCAGTCTTCGATTTCCACATCTGCGGAGATCGTTACGCTGTCGTCCTCGTGGTGGTGCTGGCGAAGGTGGATGTGGGTGAGACTGGCGGTGCTGTGGCCTTCGAGGCGGATGTCTTTCCAGATGCCGATGGCGGGGAGTTGCGGACCCCAATCCCAGCCCCAATGGCAGGGGGCTTTGCGGAGGTGGGGGCCGCCGGGGATGGCCCCGCTCCCGCCAACGAGGGGAAGTTGGGCCTGTTTGTCGGCGACGAAACGGACAGGGGAACTGAAGTGAAGGTGGAGAACGTTCCCGGTCGGGCGGAGGAGGTCGGTCACATCCCACTCCCGACGGCGGAACATGTTGTCTGTGTGGCCGAGCAGTTCGCCGTTGAGGGTGACATCGGCGAGGGTGTCGAGGCCTTCGCAGATCAGGAAGGTTTTTTCTTCGGTGAGTGTGGTGGCGTCGAACGTGGTTTGGTATTCCCAGTCCGTTTCGGCGACCCATTGCACGTCTTTTTCATAGTCGGAGACGAACGGGTCGGGGATTTTGCCGAGGGCGAGGAGGTCGGTGTGAACGCCGCCAGGGACGGTGGCGGGGAGCCAGTCCGAGGTGGCATATTGACGGAATTGCCACGATCCAGTGAGGGGTTGGGTTTGCATGAGGGGTCCTTGTAGGAAATGAAGGGTTGAAGGTAACTAATCAGGGGCGAGATTAGCCCGGAAAAAAAGTTAAAGATAGGGGGTAGGCATGTCAGGATGCGTTATTTTGTTTCGGTGGATTATAAGGCAACAGAGAAAATGGGCATACACTCTTTTTCGGTTTTTTTCCTCTTTGCGTGCGAATAATGAAAATACAATGAGTTTTGAAAATAGGGGTTGCTTTTTAAGCCAGGGTTTGGTAATATATAGTTGTTGACCGCCAGGGTGCCCCCCTCACCCTGGCAGTCAACGTTTAAGTCAGTTGTTTTATTTTTGGTGGTCTCGTTTGAAATTACGGGACGGATTGTGGGCCTTAACTGTCCCCCTTTGTAGGGGACGGCGAGATCGAAAGACCCCTGATGGCGGATCAGGGGTCTTTTGTTTTAACGCGCGGTACGTTATTTTAGATAAGCCCCCTCTCATTCGAGAAAACCAGTTCGCGGTAAAATGTGCCTACCCCTTGATTCTCATTTACCTGACCCCCTCAAAAGGAGCCTTCCCCATGCAATTTGACCTCTTCGGCGAAACCCCTCGCCCCCCCGCAACGCTGGATGAATTTCTCCAAAAAATGTATGCCATGACAGACGACCCGCTCGCGAGCGCGGGCACCAACGTTGTCATTTGTCGGGGCAACCCCCAATCCAAACTCATGGTGGTGGGCGAGGCCCCCGGCCCTGAAGAAAACAAAGTCGGCAAACCCTTTGTGGGCCGCGCCGGACAACTCCTCGATCAGATTCTCGCCGCGGGCGGGTGGGACTCCAACCAAGACCTCTTCATCACCAACTCCGTCTTTCGCCTTCCCCCCGGCGAAGATGGCAAATCCTTTCGCAAACCCACCTCCCAAGAAATCATCGCCTACAAACCCTATCTCCTCGAAATCATTCGCCTCGTGGACCCCAAAATCATCCTCCTCACCGGCAACGTCGCCAGTGAATCCCTCCTCGGCCAGACGGGGATCACCAAACTGCGCGGCCAGTGGTTCGAGCAGGATGGACGCTGGCTCATGCCCATTTTCCACCCCTCCTATCTCCTCCGCAACCCCGTCCGTACCCCCGGCTCCCCCAAAGCCCTCATGTGGGACGACATCCGGGAGGCGCGGCGGAAGTATGATGAGTTGGGATTGGGGAAGTAGCCCCGCTCTTAAACACGAAGTTCGCCAAGAATTTCACGAAGTTCACAAAGCGCATTATTTGTGCACAAAGAAAACTTCGTGTCCTTTGTGCCCTTTGTGTTTAAAAAAATCTCAATGAAAAGACTCCTCATTCTTCTCACCTTAATTTTCCTTGGGGGAACCTTCCAACGCGCAACTGCCGCGCCCGCCCTCGACGCCTACGACCTCATCAATGGCATCAACATCCTCCGCGCCTCTTACGGCCTCCCCGAACTGGAAGTAAGCCCAAACCTGATGGAAGCGGCGCAAGCCCAAAGCAACTACCAGGCTTCCAACAAAACCGTCACCCACCTGGATGAAACCGGCGCGACCATCGTTGTTCGAGCCGTGTTGTACGGGTATGGCGGAGGCACGAGCAGTGGCGTGGGGGGCAGTGAAATCGTCGTGGCCGAAAATGTCTACGGCGCATTCGGGGCCAACGCGGTGACCGCAATTTCCGAGTGGTCGCAAAACCCGCGCGATCTGCAAAACATGCTCAACCCCCACACCCACATCGGGGCCGGGGAAGCGATCAACAACGGCGTTGTTTACTACACGCTCGTCGTCGGACACCTCGCGAACGCGCCCGGTGTGGGGATCGAAGCCACCCCCGGCTCGGGCGACGATCCCTTGTTCGTCGTCTCCCCTCCCCGCGCCGATGGTTCCATCGTCCACCTCGTCGGTTTTGGTCAGACTTTAATTCTGATCGCCGAAAAATACGCCACCACCGTCGAAAACCTTCTGCTCTTGAACAACCTAAACGCCGACTCCGTCATCTTCCCCGGCCAGGAACTGATCATCCAACTTCCCACGAACGGCCCGACCTTCACCCCCAGCGGTCCGACGTTTACCCCCAACCCCACCACCCCGACCGTGACCGTGCTCCCCACCATCGAACCTACGCGGACGCCGCGTCCCACGCGCACCCTCAGCCCCGAAGATCGTCCGACGAGCACCCTCCCACCGGGCAGTACCACCATTCCCACCTCCACCCCTCCCCCCACGCCCATCCCTACCCCATCCCCGATTCTCACGTCAGGCAACATCCGCCTCGCCCTCATTGTCTTGATCGTCGTCGCCGCCGGGTTGGTCTTGGCGGGGAATGTGTTTGATAAAAGGAAGGGGGATAAGTAAATAAGGTAGAGAAGGTAAATAAGGTAGATAGGGTAAATAATGTAATACTGTGTATACCCTATCTACCTTATTTACCCTATGTACTTTATCTACCCTCCTCCACTCCCCCATGCTCCCCCTCCGTTCCCTTTCCCTCCCCAACGCCTCGCCCCCGGACGTTTTCCCGTTCACCCTGCCTGTGGTGCAAACCTGGGTCACCCCCCTCGAATTCACCACCCCAGTAACCTTCTTTGTGGGGGAAAACGGGAGCGGGAAATCTACCCTGCTGGAGGCGTTGGCCTGTGCGGCGGACATGACCACCGCCGGGCGGGAGCAAGCGAGCCGGGATGCAAGCCTGGATAGCGTGCGCCGTTTGGGCGATGCCATGCGCCTGAGTTGGAGCAAACGCACGCGGCGCGGCTTTTTCCTGCGGGCGGAGGATTTCATCGGCTACGTGCGTGAAAACGAGGCCTCCCGCGCCGAAATGGAAGCGGAGATTCGCCGGGTGGATGAGGATTATCGGGGGCGTTCGGAATACGCCAAAAGTCTGGCGAAACTGCCCTTCGCCGGGCAACTCCATGACATGCAGAAACGGTACGGCGAGGGTCTCGACAAACGTTCCCACGGCCAGCAGTTTCTCGATTTCTTCCAAAATCGGTTTGTCCCTGGGGGGCTGTACCTGCTCGACGAACCCGAGGCCCCCCTCTCCCCGATGCGACAGTTGGGCATGTTGGCCCTGCTCAAAGAAATGGTCGCCAAAGACGCCCAATTCATCATCGCCACCCACGCCCCGATCCTGATGGCTTTTCCGGGCGCGACGATTTTGAGCTTTGACCATCCCCCCGTCCGCCCGGTCGCGTATGATGACCTCGAACATGTGAATATCACCCGGGATTTTTTGAACAACCCGGAGCGGTTTTTGCAATATCTGTAGGGTCGCTTCTGTCATTACGAGGAGGCTTTGCGACGAGGAATCCCCGTAACGCCGAGGCAGGCTTTTTCCCTCGGAGAGGCAGGTTCGAGGCTCGTCTCAGGGATTCCTCCCTCCGGTCGGAATGACAGAAACTAAAAGCATTTTACAAAGGAAAATAATCATGCCCCACCCCCAAATCATCGCCCTTGGTGGAGGCGGCTTCTCCATGGAAGAAAACCCCGCCCTCGACCTGTACATCCTCGCCCAAACTGGGGTGCCCAACCCCAAAGTGTGCTTTGTCCCGACCGCGAGCGGCGATGCCCCCACCTACATCGCCAACTTTTATGCCGCGTTCGTCAAACATCCCTGCCGCCCCTCCCATCTTCCCTTTTTCTCGCGCACACCCGACCTGCGCGCCACCCTGCTCGATCAGGATGTGATCTACGTTGGCGGTGGGAATACGAAAAGTATGCTCGCTGTTTGGCAGGGGTGGGGGATGATTGAGGTTTTGCGCGAGGCGTGGGCGCGGGGGATTGTCCTCGTCGGGGTCAGCGCGGGGGCAATTTGCTGGTTTGAGCAGGGGATCACCGACTCGGTGGGCGGGCGGTTGTCCATGATGGCGTGTATGGGGTTCCTGCCAGGGAGTTGTTGCCCCCACTATGATGGCGAACCGGAACGACGCCCAGCGTTTTACGAATTTTTGGGCAACGGGCAAGCCCAACCGGGTCTGGCGGTGGACGATGGCGCGGCCGTGCATTTTATCGGTTCCAGCCTGCACCGCGTAGTGGCCTCCCGGCCTTTAGCCCGCGCCTACCAAATGACGTATGAAAACGGGGCACCTGTAGAAACCCCCCTACCTGCGGAATATCTTGGGGCCTCCTGATCATAATTCCGTTTACATTGTGGGCCAGGAAAGCCAGGCGGGAACTTATCTCCTCCACATTCACCTGAATTCGGAAATTACCCTGGCCTTTGGACGTTTTCGGGGCGGGGCGGGGTTTACCCTGCCCGCAGGGGGATACGTGTACATCGGCTCGGCGCTGAACCCGCGCGGGGGGCTTGCGTCCCGTTTGTTGCGCCACGCCACCCGCGCGGGGGGACCTCCCCACCCGATCCGGGAAAGGTTGCTCGAACATTTTCGGGCAAGCGGCCTGGGGCCTCCCGACCTACACCCGCCGCGCACCAAAAAATTGCATTGGCATGTCGATTATCTGCTGGAGCAGACAAATGCTGAACTGGTGGGCGTGTACGTGATCCGTGTCCCCGCGCGGTGGGAGGGGGCGGTGGCCCAGTGGGTGGCGGCTGACCCCGCGACGAACATTATCGTCCCCGGGCTGGGGGCGAACGATGTCCGCGGGGGCACGCATCTTTTGCAGGTGTTGGAGGGGAGGGGATGGTGGGAAACGTTGGGGGCGCGTTTAGAAGTCAGGGTCCCAGATTTCCAGTAGCCGCAGAGTAAATGAAAAAGAGCACCATGATGAAAAAATAACTAAAGAAAAGCAGAATGGGGATTAATGCGAGGAGACCAATCCCGATGCCGATGGCGCCGAAGGTGCGGGTGCGTTGGGGGTCGAGGGCGTTTTTGGCGTTCATGACGGCGACTAAGCCTAAAATTCCGCTTAAGACGGGCAGGCAATAGGCAAACCCCATACAACTGGCGAGGGAGGTGGCGCCTATCACGACGGCGAGGGCGGCGTAGAGGTCGGTGCTGTTGCCGCGATAGGGGGCCTGATCCCGCGGGGGTGGGAGGGTGGGATCGGTGATTTCGCGGGGTTGGAGGGCTTCGTCGTAGGTTTCGGGAGGATGGACTTCGCCGCCTGTGCTTGCGTAGGCGCGGGCGTGGGAGGCGCACAGACGGCGGCCATCGTCGGCGTACCACAAACAGAGGTCGCACAAGGGCCGGTGGCAAACTTCGCAGTGTTCAATGGCGACGTGATCGGGGTGGAAGGTGCAGGATTCCATGGGGGGATGGGGGAGAGCGGGTAGATTACAATTTGGGTGCCTACTCTCCGCCCACCGCACTATCGATAAACGCGGCCAAATCTTTCTTCATTTGGGCGAGGGAGGGGATGTGCATGTACATCATGTGCCCGGCTTCGTAGTAGGTGAAGGTGAGGTTTTCGGTGAGGGATTCGTCGAGGCCCATGTGGTTGAAGGTGTATTCGGTGGCGAAATAGGGGGTGCCGAGGTCGTAGTAGCCGTTGGCAATCAACACTTTCAGGTAGGGGTTGATGGACATGGCTTTGCGGAGGGTTTCGGCGACGTTGAGGTAGGCGTTGGTGAATTGGGAGTAGTCCCACGGCCAGACTTTGGCGGTCAGGATTTCGTAAGGCAGGTCGCTTTCGTAGTTGAGTTCGGCGCGGACGTAGTGGTTGAAGGTGGCGGTATAGGTGCCCATGATTTCGGTGAGCATGGGGTCGTATTCGATGCTTTCCCCGGCGGAGTCGCGGTCGATGCCTTTGAAACGGCTGTCCAACCGGCCCACGGTGCGTCCTTCTTCCCGGAGAAGCTCTTTGAAAAAGCGGTCATCGTGGATGCGTAAATCGGTGCGTTCAATGTAGGCTTCGCTTAAGCCGGTGTATTTGGCAAGGGTTTCTACGAGGCGGTTGCGTTCCCGTTTGGATAGTTTGGCACCTTTGAAGAGGCCTGGGACATATTCGGTGAGGACGAATTTTTCCACTTCGTCCAACACGGTGCGAAGGGGGCGGTTTAATAAACGCCGGGGGAGACGTTTGTGGAACCAGGCGGTGGCGGTGAAGGCCGGCAGGTAGAGAAGGTGGGGGAGGTCGTGTCCGGGGGCAAAACGAGCGGTGGCGAAGTCTAAAATGACGGAGACGAGCATGATCCCGTTCAGGTAGAGGCCGTACCTTTCTTGCAGGTAGCCGGATAACCCAGCGGCACGGGTGGTGCCGTAGCTTTCGCCGATTAAAAACTTGGGGGAGAGCCAGCGTTTGTAGCGGGTGGTGTACATGCGGATGAATTCCCCGACCGTTTCGATATCTTTTTGGAAGCCGTGATAGGGTTTGGCTTTTTCTCCTTTGAGGACGCGGCTGTAGCCTGTGTTGACCGGGTCAATGAAAACCAGATCGGTTTTATCGAGCAGGGAAAATTCATTGTCCACGAGGTGGAAGGGGGGGCGGGGCATGGCCCCATCTTCGAGGTTGTACACCCGCCGCGGCCCCAGTAACCCCATGTGGAGCCAGACAGAGGACGATCCCGGGCCGCCGTTGAAAGAATAGGTAACCGGACGTTTGGCGGGGTCCGGCACGTCATCGCGGGTGTAGGCGATGAAGAAAATTTCAGCTTTCGGTTTGTGCCCTTCGGCTTCTTTTTCCCGGTCAGTATCTTCTTCTTTTAGTAGGATGGTGCCGGTGGTGACGGTGTAGTGAATTTCTTCGCCGTTTAGAACGAGTGTGTGTTTAGTTTCTACCAAACGATCTTCTGGCTGGACCTCGTCTTTCTTTTCTTTCTCTTGAGGTTTTTCCTGCTCGGACATGCTGACTCCTGATTTGGGGGATGAAACGGGGTGATTATACCCGAATCAAAAAGACCTTCCAGAGTTTTTATGAAAACCTGGAAGGTCTTTTCGATTCGGGAAGTTTCCACGCTATGCCTGAGCAGGTTCCTTCCCTTTTCAGCGTGGGGTTATGGTTTCACAATGACTGGTAACCAGACGTTGACAGGGAAAACGTAACAACTGCCCATCTCGTGTCCAGCCAGATGGTAGAGGGTGCCACTGTTGTAGTCGACCATGTACAGTTCGCCATCTGTGCCCTGCCCGAAGGAACTGAACTGGTTCGGGGGGACGGTGAGGAGGGAGGTAACGTCATACCCCCCTTGACCATCTGCTTCCAGGCTCCAAATTTGGGCGGTGTTGAAATCGGCAAAATAATATTTGCCTTCCATGTCGGCATATTGGCATCCGCGATAGGTGTATCCCCCGACGATGACGGTGCCGGTGGTGTGGGCGTATTCGTGAATGGGGGGGATGTAGGTGGCAGTACAGGTTCCGGGGTCGTAACCGGGGCCTTGTAAACTGCCTTCATAACAACTCCAGCCAAAGTTTTCGCCGCCAGAACTGGAGGCAGGCAACAGGTCCAACTCTTCGATCTGGCTGGCTCCCACATCGCCAATGTACATATCACCAGTTTGGCTGTCGAAACTATACCGCCAGGGGTTTCGTAAGCCCAACGCCCAGATTTCTTCCATCGCGTTGGCGACGCCCACAAAGGGGTTATCCGCGGGGATGGCATAGGGGGAGCCGCCATCTACGTCCACCCGTAGGAGTTTGCCTAACAAAGATTGCAAATCCTGGCTGGTTTCGGGGGTACCACCATCGCCAAGACCGATGTAGAGATACCCATCCAGGCCAAAGGCGAGTTCTCCGCCGTTGTTTGTGTCGGTTGAGTCGGGGTGATCGACGGAGAGGATGAGGAATTCTGTCGTGGGGTCAATCGCCTGGGGCGCGGCCACGGTGCCCGCGTGGGTGAACCGGGAGATGATGATGTCGCCGTTTAAGTCAGTGTATTGGGTGTATAGATAGCCGTTTGTGGCGTAGTTGGGGTGGAAGGCGATGCTCAGAAGCCCGCGCTGGGGGGTGTCGGCCAGGACCTGGTCGGAAATATCCAATAAGGGGGTGGGGTTGAAGGAGCCATCTTCGGCAACTTCGTAGACATATCCGTGGCGTTCGGCTACGTAAAGTTGTGCGGCGCCTGCGTTTTCAACATCGATGGGTTCTGTGAAGCCGGTTGTGACGGGGGTGAGGTTGAGGATCGGGGTGGCGG
>JABWBV010000170.1 GCA_013359445.1 Anaerolineales bacterium
CAGGCCGACTGCGGTGGCAAAGGTGGGGGAATACAACTGATCAGTCATCCCAATCAGTTCAGCGGGCTGGGCCACGCGCACGGGCATCCCCAACACATCATGGGCCACCTGCCGAATACCGGGGAGCAAGGCTGTGCCCCCCGTCAACACCATGCCCGCCGGAAGCAGGCCATCATAGCCGGAGCGTTTGATCTCCTGCTGGACGAGGCTAAAAATTTCCTCAACCCGTGCCCCGGCAATATGCGCCAAATCCTGGCGACTGATCTGCAACGGGCCTTCTTCGCCAAAGGTTTGCACGGTGAAGTATTCTTCCGTTGGGACATCTTCGATCCGGGCGTGCGCGTGTTTTAGCTTAATATTCTCAGCAATCTCCGTGGACAGCCGCAACCCATGGGCAATATCAGACGTGACATGCCCGCCCCCCACCGGCAAAATCGCGGTGTGCCAGACATCGCCTTCAATATAAATGGCGATGTCCGTTGTGCCACTGCCAATGTCGCACGTCACCACGCCCATTTCACGTTCGGAGTCGGTCAGGGCCATTTCGGCGGCGGCGAGCGGAGCCAGCACAAACTGGGTCACTTCCACCCCCGCGTCGGCAACACACTGACGCAAGTTTTCCACCGTGGATGTGGCGGCGGTGATGATATGCGTCTCCACTTCCAGCCGGTAGCCGTGCATCCCGATGGGGGTGCGAATGCCTTCCTGCCCATCTACCGTAAAATTGCGCTGGATGATATGCAGGATTTCTTGATTATGCGGAATCGCCACCGCCCGCGCGGCGTCCATGGCCCGGGCCACATCCTCTTCCGTAATCGCTCGCCCGGAAATGCCCACCACGCCTTTGCTGTTCACCGCCGAAATTTGCGCCCCTGCCAGGCTGACCAAAGCAGATTTGATCTCCAGGCCAGAGGTGCGTTCGGCTTTGTCTACGGCATGGCGAATGGCTTGCGCCGCCCCAGCAAGGTCTACCACCGCGCCTTTACGGATGCCGCGCGAGGGTTCCACCCCCACGCCTAAAATCCGCAAGCGGTCGTGTTCTTCCACGCGCCCCACCAACGCGCAAATTTTGGTCGTCCCAACATCAATGCCAACAATGACGGAATCGTCCATTACTGATCCATCCGGTAATAAGGTGCATGTAAATGTTCGACGCTAATCAGCGCCGGAGTAATTTGTTGTGCGGTCAATTCGGCCACAATGGCCTGATAAACCTGTAAACGCTGACCCATATCTGAGCCATCGATGCCAAAATAAACCTGCCATCCCTGCGGATCACGCCAACCCAGGCCGTGCTCCATGTCATACAACAGGGTCACTTCTGCAGGGGCAAACCCATTGATGAGCAAAACGGCAGAAACCAGATCAACACTCATAAAAGGTTGTGCCCATGCGCTTTCCACGGATAAATCGGTGGGCGGAGCCGGAGCGGAGGGCGGGCCACTAGCTTCAACCACTACCAATGAGGTCGCGTCCCCCTCCCCGCGCACCGGGAACGACATCCCCTGCGCGTCTACCCACACGGTTTGACCGCCCGCGGTCCAGGCCAGCACAGGAACCCGTTCGGTGACGGTAACGGTGACTTTGTTCGGCCACGCAAGCTGTACGGTTGCACCCGCAAACTCAGGGAAGGCAGACATTAAATTTTTCTGCATCACGTCCGCTTGCAAAATAAAGATTGGCGTATCGGCAAGCCCCAACACGAGGTTCACATCCCGTTCGCTTACCCGACGCAAGCCGCTGATTTCTGCCGCACGCACCTGAAAGGTGGGCAGGGTCCACGCCAGATACAACACTGCGATCAGCCCCAGCATGAACAACCCCGACACCCACCGCCAACTGAACCGCACGGTAGGCATAGCCGGCAACCGGAGTTCTGCCCCCGGTGAACCGAGCGAAACCTCATACATGCGTCGGGTACGAGACGCGCGGAGGGGGCGGGTCGGCATCACCGCCCGGTTCCCGCGCGTGACTACGGGCGGAGGCGCGGCGGCTTTCCGGCCACGAATCCCCGCGCGGGCCGGTTTGGCTGTCTTTTTAGGTTCAGCCGTGTGGGTCCGGCGGCGTTCGCGCACCTGTTCAGCACGGGAGGAAGAAGTTGGAGTGGTCATGGGGTGTCTGATAGTTTTACACGCTATTTAAAAATCTGAGTTTCTATCTCCATTACAAATCACATTGCAATTTGTAATGACTAATTGTCAGAATGTACCCTGTGGTCCTGCCACTCGCCGATCAATTCGATCTCCAGGGTCAGGTGGACGCCGAATTTTTCGGCAACCGTCTGACGGGCAAGTTGGAGGAGGTTGTAAACATCGGACGCGGTCGCGTTCCCGACATTGATAAAAAAGTTTCCGTGCAGGCGGCTGATCTCCGCCCCACCTACGCGCGTGCCTTTCAGCCCGGCGGCATCAATCAGGCGACCGGCAAAGTCGCGAGGGGGGTTTTTGAACATCGAACCCATGCTCGCGCCGGGGGGTTGGGTGCGATGGCGATGGGCGAGGAAGGTGTCCATTTTGGCCTGGATTGCTTCCGAGGGGCTGTGCCCCAGTTGGAGCCGAGCGGAAAGGATGATGGTTTGGCCGGGGTTTTCTTTCAGCGCACTGCTCCGGTATTCGTACTGCATTTTTTCGACCGGCCAGGTTTGCCGTCCGGTAAGGCGGTCAAGGACCGCTGCCTCGATCAGGTTGTGGGCCATATCGCCATCGTGGGCACCCGCATTGCCGAACACCGCGCCCCCCACGGTGCCGGGGATGCCCGCCGCCCACTCCAATCCGCTCAGGGATTTAGTGGCCGCCTGTCGGGCCAATGCACCAAAGTTCGCGCCAGATTCTGCCCAAACGGTGGCATCTTCGAGGGCGAACCGAACTTTTTTTGCCCGGTTGAGGAGCACCACGCCGCGCACACCGGCATCGCTGACCAGGATATTCGACCCGCCGCCCAAGATCGTGAACGGGAGGTCTTCCGCCCACAGCATTTCGACGGCCAGCGCCAACTCATCCGCCGTTTTGACTTCCAACAACGCATCCGCCGCACCGCCCACCAGGGCCGCGGTGTACCGCGCCAGGGGCACGTCAAACTGCATCCGGTCCGGGAACGCGGTTTGCAGGGAGGGGAGGGGGAGGGTGGTGGCGGGGAGCATAGCTTTTGTAGGGCAAGTTTGTTACTTGCCCTTTCGCAAGATGCAATCTTGCGCTACATATTTTTGACGCAGGTGATCAGACGATGAATCAAATCTTCGTTGAATTCCTTTTTGGATGGTTGGAGGGGTTTATTCTCCACGATGGGGTCTTCGCGTTCCAGCCGGAGTTCGCCAAGGGCCGGGAGGTCGAGGCCAAAGGTTTGAGGGGTGGGCTTTTGAACGGGTTTTTTCTTTGGATCAGGCATGGTGCTCCAAAATAGTCTCGCTGATCTGGTCGGCGTCACCGGCGGACATCACGAGCAGGACATCGCCGGGGCGCAGGTGGGCGGATAAATAATGACTGACGTCTTCCAACTTGGAGAGGTGATGCACGTCAGGGTGGGGGATGGTGTCCAACAGCGGTTGCAGGCTGAACCCGTCTGGGGCGGTTTCGCGGGCGGCGTATACGTCGGTGACGAGAACGTGATCGGCGTCGCCGAAGACGGTCGCAAATTCGGCGGCGAGGGTTTGGGTGCGGGAGTAGGTGTGCGGTTGCCAAACCGCCCACAAGGGCCGATCCGGGTACCGTGCGCGGGCGGCGGCGAGGGCCGCGCGGATTTTGGCGGGGTTGTGGGCGTAATCGTCAATGACGAGGACCCCGTTGACTTCGCCGCGCACGTCAAAGCGGCGGCCCACGCCACAAAATTCACCGAGGGCGTGGGCGGCGGCGGGGAGGGGAAGGCCAAGGACGTGCGCCACGCTGAGGGCGGCGAGGGCGTTGAGGACGTTGTGCTGACCGGGGACTTGCAGGGTGACGGTGGTTTGAAATTGGTTGTGAAGGTGCAGATCAAACTGGAACCCCGCGCCTGGGTGGGAGACGAGGTTGCCCCCCCGCACGAGGGCGGATTCGGTCAGGCCATATGCGATCCCGTGGGGGCCGGGTTGTTTCAACGCCTGGAGGAGGGCGGCGGCCTGGGGGTCGTCAACGCAGGCGATCAGCGTCCCGTCCGGGGGGAGTTTTCCTACAAATTCCCGAAACGCCTGCACAAAATCGGCCAGGGTGGGGAAACAATCGGGGTGGTCGTGTTCGACGTTGGTCACGATGGCGATCTTGGGCCGCAGACCGAGGAACATGCGGTCGTATTCGTCTGCTTCGATGACAAACGGGGCACCTTTTCCGGCGCGGGCGTTGGTGCCGAGGTTGGTTAGCACGCCGCCGGAGATGAAGGTGGGGTCAAGGCCGAGGGCGGTCAGCATCCAGGCGATCATCGAGGTGGTGGTGGTTTTGCCGTGCGATCCGGCAATCGCGATACCGACGCGTCCGTCCATCAGTTCGCCGAGGAAGTCGGAGCGTTTGAGGACGGGGATGCCTAGCGCACGGGCGGCTTGCACTTCCACGTTCGTATCGGGGATGGCGGACGAACGGACGACGACGGTTGCGCCTTGCACGTTGGCGGGGGCGTGGCCTTCGTACACGGTGACTCCATCGGCGCGCAGGGTGGCGGCCAGCGGGGACAGGGCGCGGTCGGAGCCGCTGACCGTTTGGCCGCTTTCATGCAGGACGCGGGCAATTGCTGAAAGGCCCGTGCCGCCGATGCCGATGAAGTGGATGTGTGCCATGGGTGATGAGTGGTGGGTGGTGAGTGGTTAAAGTAAGACGATGACCACAAATGCGAAGGCCAGCGCGACGGCAAAATAAATGGCGTTGCCGTTGAGGAGCATCGGGGGCAGGAGTTCAATGATCTGGTTGGCAGATTCTTGAATGTCTCCGGTGGGGCGCGAGACAAAGTCTAAAAAGTAGTCGGCCTGGATCAGGAAGAACCATAAGGTTCCCACAACCAAATAGCCGTTGATGCCGCCGACGATGATGCCCAAGAGCGTATCTTGTAGTTGACCACTGCGCGTGGTGGCTTTTTTGATGCGCTCGTTTTTGATGCGAGGAGTCTGATAGCCAAAAAAGGTGAGGGCGATAATGAGAGCCGAGCGAATGTAGAAGGCGGTCGCAGGTAACCCGGTGATGATACTGCCATCCGTATTGACAAAACCCAGCCCCACCATATCGCGTACCACGGGCACCAGGCCCAGCACGGTGATAACAAACAGCCCCAAGATGATACTAAACGCCACCAAAAGCTCTTGCGCCCAACCGCGCATTGCACCAATGATGGCAAATATCACCACGAAGGTCCAGAAGAAGAAGGTAATTGTGATCATTGTGACTTCCTCGGTGTGGGGAGCGTGATCAAACGCCGCCTCCCAACTCAAATAAAAGATTTCCAATTTTTGCGGCGGCATTCGGATGGGCGAGGGAACGCATCGCCGCTTGCATTTTCGTTCGTTGGATCGGGTCGCGCATGAGACCCAACACCAGGGGCAGGATTTTTTCGGGCAGTTCTTCGTTGGGCACCATGAGGGCCGCGCCATGCCGAGTCAGGTAATCGGCGTTGACTTTTTGGTAGCGCCACGCGTGCGGGTAAGGAACCAGGATCGCCGGGAGGCCGAAGAGGGGGAATTCGCCCACCGACGACGCGCCCGCACGGGACAGGATCAGATCGGCCACCGTGTACGCCGCGCCCATGGGTTCATGCAGGTATGGAAACGCCCGATAGCGAGGTGCCAGGTCTGCGGGCAAAGTCTCCTGCGCGGCCCGGACTTCGTCCCAATCCAAGGCGCCGCTTATGTGTAACACTTGCATCTCGGCCAGCAATTGCGGGAGAACGGCGATCACCGCCCGGTTGATCGCCCGTGCCCCTTTACTGCCGCCGAACACGAGCAGGGTGGGCAAGTCCGCGCGGAACCCAAACACACCCCGCGCGGTTTCCCGATCCCAGGCCGTTAATCCCTGCCGAACAGGATGTCCGGTGACGACGAACTTGTCCGCGTCCTTCGCACCCGGAGCACCCTGAGCGAAGTTCGTCTGCCGAACTTCGGAGGCTTTGCGAAGTCGAAGGGTGCGCCCCTCACGGGTTGGGAAATACTGCCGTGAATCGTCCGCAATCAACGCCACTTTATCGGCGAACCGCGCGGTGGCTTTCAACGCCCAGCCCGGTTCGATGTCGGGCACATAGAGCAGGGTGGGGATGTGTCGCCCGGCAAAGGCCATCGGAAACGCCACAAACCCGCCGGTAAAAAAGAGTACATCCGGTTTGAACTGCGCCAAAATCCGCCGCGAAGCCGCGACCCCGCGCCCGTTCTGCACCAGCGCGGAGAGCGTCTTCAACCCAACGCCGTGTAAGCCGGACGCCGGAATCGTCTCAAACGGGATGCCTTCGCGCTGAACCAACTCAGCCTCCATGCCGCCCTCCCCGCCGACCCATAAAACGGCGGATAGGCGACCGGGATTTGTCCAATCCTTGATCGCCTGCCAGACGGAAAGTGCGGGATACACCCCGCCGCCGGTTCCCCCGGCGCAAATCAGAAGGCGCATGGTCAATCACCTTCATTTCCTTTGTCGCGCGGGGCGCGTTCACGCGGGCGCGGGCGAAAGGGGTTGGCCTTTAACCAACTGGGGCGGGAGGCCATCGGGCGGCGGCGGGTGGGTTTTTCCGGTTCGGTGGGTTTGACCGTCGCGGTGGGCACCGTTTTCGCATAGTAGGCCGTTCTCCGGCTACGGAAATCCAGCACGGGACTGGTGTGGCTGGGGGCTTCCTCTTCTGTTTCGGAGGCGATGCGGGAGACATTCAACACAATGCCCATCGCCAACATCGTCACAAGCATGTTGGACCCCCCCGCGCTGACCAAGGGGAGGGCGTTCCCCGCAAAGGGGGCTAACCCGACCATCACGGCCATGTTAATGAAGGCTTCCATCACGATCCACAGGCTCAAGCCCCCGGCCAGTAACGCGCCTAACATGTCTGGGGCACGGCTGGCAATCTTCAACCCACGCCAAAGGAGCGTGCCATATAACAACACGACGCCCAACGCGCCAAGGACGCCGGTTTCTTCGCCAATGACGGCATAAATACTATCGGTGGGCGGCACAGGCAAACCGGTCAATTTGGTGTCCGCTTTGCCAATGCCCACGCCAAACCAGCCACCTTTGACAAACGCTTCCAACGACCGGCGCACATGGTACGACGCCTCGGTAGGGTCGCGCACCCCTTCCAAATAACTCGCCACCCGGGCTTGCCCGGTCTGGCTTACCGACACCACCAGCCACCCCACCACCAGCGCCACGACGAGCAGAACGACGATCTGTTTTAAATCACCGCCCGCCAGGAAAAACAGCAAGCCACCCAACGCAATAATCGTCAAGACGGCGCTCAAATCGGGTTGCAAAAAGATCAACCCACCGACAAAGCCCAAAATGCCCGCGAGCGGGATCAGCCCAAAACTGACATCGTGAATATGCTCGCGCTTCGAGTCCAACCACACGGCCAAATAAATGATCATGACGATTTTCGCCAGCTCCGAAGGCTGATACGACCCTTCAGACAGAGAGCGGGCCGCATTCAGACGAATTTCGTTGACCATCAACACCGCGGCCAACCCCAAAACGGTAATCAACATCGCGGGGACCGCCAGGCGTTTCCACCGGCGATAATCAAAAAAGGCCGCCCCGGTCGCCACCACCAGCCCCAACCCGATCCACAATAACTGCCGCTCAAAAATGTACGTCGCTGAATCGTAAATGGCCAGCGAAAAATCCCAACTGGCCGAATAGACCATCAAAATGCCAAAAATCAGCAACGTGATCAGAACCAACAAGAGCGGCACATCCACCCCCAATTGGACCAGCCGTTTTTTGGAGCCAGAACTATTCCGGCCAGTCGCTTTTACGCCAATGCCAAGACCCATTTTTTGAACCTCTCTCCGCGTACTTCAAAGTCGCGAAACTCATCGAAACTCGTTCCACCGGGCGAAAGCAACACCACATCGCCGGCCTCGGCCACATCTGCCGCCACCTGCACCGCTTCCTGCAAGCCCGCACAACACACCATCGTAAACGGTCGGGTGTGATGCGCTTGCACCTTGCAAGCCTGCACCTGCGCCGCAATCATCCCCGCACACTCCCCGAACAGGACGAGATGATCCACCCGCGCGCACACCAGCCGAGCAAACTCTTCCCACGGCAAGTTTTTATCCCGCCCGCCCGCTAGTAACACGATGGGATCGGCGAACGCGCGTAGACCCGCCATCACCCGTTCGGGGGCGGAGGCAATCGAGTCGTTGTACCAGTCCGCCCCGCGCAGAGAACGGACAAATTCCATGCGGTGCGCCACCCCGCGAAAACCTTGCACGCCTGCTCGCATCGCTTCCACGGGCAATCCCGCCGCAAAACTGATCGCACAGGCGGCCATGACATTCATCACATTATGCTCACCGCGCAGAAGGATGTCCGCGCGGGGCATCACGGGTTGTGCGTGGTGACCATCCCAAAGCACGATCTCGTCCCCGCGCAGGTGAACATCCGCCACCCAGCCGGGGGCCAGTTCCCCCACGGGATCGTGCCCGAACGTGACCAGCTTCCCTTTGACCAACGCCTTCAGTCCCCACGCCCCTGCATCATCCCGTCCCAACACAGCCACATCTTCCGGGGTTTGGAAGGCGATGATGTTCGCTTTTGCCCGGGTGTAGTCGGCCATCGAGGGATGGCGATCCAGGTGGTTGGGGGTAATGTTGAGCACCGCACCCACCTGGGGAGAGCGGGTCATCAGGTCTAGTTGAAAGCTCGAAAGTTCGAGGATCGCCAGGTCATCGGCGGTCATTTCATCCACGTTGGAAATAAGGGGGTTGCCGAGGTTGCCGCCGATGAAGATGTTGGAGGGTTGGAGGTTGAAAGGTGAAGGTTGTGTCACTTCCAATCTTGAACCTTCGACTTTCAACGAGGCGTTTGCCATTCGCCCGACCAATGTGGTCGTCGTCGTTTTTCCGGCAGAACCGGTGATGCCAACCGTGGGGCAAGGGCACAGGTCGAGGAAGATTTGTGAGTCGTTTGAGAGCGGCAGGCCGCGCCGACGGGCTTCAACCAAAAGGGGCATGTCTAATGGCACCCCCCCGGATGGGCATACGACATCCACCCCATCGAGCAGGGAGAGGGGATGCCCCCCCAAAGCCCAACCAACAGGCACCTCCGCGAGACTGGCGACGACGGTTTCCAACTCAGCCGGGGTGCGAGAATCGTTCAGGACGACCTTCGCCCCGTGTTGGGCCAGGTACCGCGCCAGCGCCGTACCCTGACGGGCCGCGCCGATAATGAGGAAGTGGGTGGATGTCCAGTCGGTCATCGAAAAAGATACGTAATGAGAAATGACGAAACAGGTATTATTCTTTACTCATTACGCTTTAAACAAAGGATAGCGTAATGCCAATCAAAGCAATTAAGAAATTTATCAGCCAAAAGCGCTGTACAATCTGTGTTTCACTCCACCCGGCCAGTTCCAGATGATGGTGGAGGGGGGCCATGCGGAAAATCCGACGGCCTGTGAGGCGGTAGTAAATGATCTGCAGGGCGGCGGAACCTGCTTCTAAAAACGGAATAATAAAAATAAAGATCAACATCGGCCATTGGCCTGTCATCAGGGCAATCACGGCCAGGGTTGCGCCAATGGCATACGAACCGGTGTAGCCCATCATCAACTCCGCCGGTTTGATGTTGAACCATAAAAAGCCTAACAACGCCCCAACCACCGTAAAACAAAACCGGACGATAAAGATTTGCTCCTGAAAACTGGCGACGGCTCCATAGGAGGCAAAAGCTGTGGCCGCAATCAGCCCTGTCAGGCCTTGTACGCCGGTCGTCGAGGTGGTGGCGTTGGTCGTGAGGACAATCGTCAACGCGGCGGCGGGGAAAAACCAAAAGCCTAATTCAAACTCACCTTTGTAAAAGGGCAAATACATGTGCGGCACATCCAGCACTCGCCACAAACCATAGGCGATGATGCTGGCCAGGATGATCTGAAGCACGAGCTTGTACCGGGGACGCAGGCCGCTCGGGTGAAGCCCCTGAATTCGTCGCCAATCGCTGATCCAGCCCAGAGCGCCAAAACTGAGCAGGGTTCCCAAAGGTAGGAGGATGGATTCACCCAACCCGCCCCCAAACCCAATCAGCGTGATGGAATTGAGCAGAACCGTCAGCAAGGTGATTGGGAGAATGAACAACACCCCCCCCGTGGTGGGCGTCCCCAATTGAGTAAACTGCCCTTGCGGACTGCTGATCGTAATCCGCTCCCCCACCCGAAAGTGGCGGAGCACCCGGATCAGGGGTTGCCCCCAAATGACCGTCAGCATAAAACTCAAACCCGCAAGCGCCAGTGCAATGGAGGTGGGACTCATGCGTCCGCCTCCAACGCGGCGGCGATCCGTTCCAAATGCAGGGCTTGCGGCCCTTTGATCAGCACCACGTCCTGGGCGGTTAAATGGTTGTAAAGGTACGAAATGACCTCATCCGCATCCGTCATTTCTAAAATGGCAGAAGTGGGAAGCCACGCAGTGCGGGCGGCATCGGCAATCTCACGGCCTAGCTCTCCGATGGTGATCAGCAGGTCCAAAATTTGGGCGGCCCGCATCCCAACGAGTTGGTGCCCCTGATGTTGATAAATCCCCAGGTCAGGCATACCACCGAGAATGGCGATTTTGCGGCCACGCATCTCTGACAGGAGGTTGAGCGCCGCCAACATCGATTCGGGCGAGGCGTCGTAGGTATCGTCCAACAAAAGCGCACCCTGATCACTGCGAACCGCCACCAAACGCAACTGTGTATTGCTAAAGTGCAAACCGTTGGCAATTTCCTGCCACGAAAACCCTTCGAGAATACCGACCGTGGCCGCGCGCAACGCAGTATGAACCGAATGGCGCCCGAGCATGGGCACTTTGAGATGCAAGGTTTCACTCCCATAATGTAATTGGAAATGAATGCCTTCCATCCCCAGCCCTTCTACTTCATCCGCCCAAACATCTGCTTGGGGGGAAAGTCCATAAAACAAAACATTGGCGGACGTCTGGGATGCCATCTCCCGCACCCAGGGATCATCGTAGTTAAGGATGGCATATCCATCTGCGGGCAAGGTGCGAACAACCTCAGCCATGCGGAAGGCCAATTCCGTTCGAGAACTGGTTTCATCCAGTTGGGGTGTGCCCACCGTGGTGATGATACTCACCTGTGGGGTCACCAATTGGTTAAAAAACGCCGTCCGCCCGGGGATATTCACTTCTAACACCATCCGCTGATGTCCGCCTGTCAGTCCGACCAGGGCCAGAGGAATGTCCAACTCACTGCGTGTGTTTCCAGTATTTTTTAAGGTGCGATACCGTTGGCTCAGCATTTCGGCGATCAGGTCTTTGGTGGTCGTTTTGCCAAAATTTCCTGTCACAGCAATGGCCGGAATATGCGCCAGGCGTGTGCGCCAAAACGAAGCAATCTTGTGAAGCGCGGCCAGGTTGTCATCAACGCGTAAGCAAAGCGGCAAATCGGCATTGGAGAGTTCGCGGGGCACGTTCTGGAGCGAAAGCATATTGAACGTGCGGCTTTCCGGAAGGGGGTCAATTTCCATCAAGGCCAGCACCGCGCCCTGCTCAAAGGCCTGGGCAACCATCGCACCGGTTTCCTGGCCGCGCGTGGCAATAAAGAGCGACCCTGGGCCAACATTTCGGACATCCACCACCGCCTCGGTGATCACCTGGGTGGCCTTTGGAGGGCGCACCCCTGTCAGGCTTTCGAGCACGTCAGCGGCAGTGAGAAGAGACATAGCGGTTTCGTGAAAGACCGGGTCAGGCTTCGGGCTGGTTATTGTCCGTTTACCACGCCATCGGGAGGAATATTGAGCAAAACGACCAGGCGTTGAACAATTTCGCTGAAAATTGGGGCGGCAACTTCCGAACCCCAGATCGAACCGGACGGTTTTTCGAGCCACACATACACGACAAACTTCGGATCAGCCACTGGCCCCCACCCCACGAAGGAAGTGTTGGTCAGATCGCTGGTGTACCCGAAGGGGGTGGGAATTTCGCCTGTGCCCGTTTTCCCGGCCACGCGATAGCCTTCTACCAGGGCGTCGGAGGCCTCGGTTTCCAGTGACACTGCCAGC
>JABWBV010000171.1 GCA_013359445.1 Anaerolineales bacterium
CTGCAACTGCTCGTAGACCGCCTCCGCCCGGATGACACCGTCGCCATCGTGGTCTACGGTTCCCAAGCCCGCGTGGTGCTGAACCCCACCAGCGGCGAAGACCGGACCACCATTCTGGATGCGATTTACTCCCTGCACCCGGAAGGGTCCACCAACGCCGAAGCGGGTTTGCGCCTGGGCTACGAACTCGCCTGGAACGCCTTCCGCGGGGAAGCCATCAACCGGGTGATTCTCTGCTCGGACGGGGTTGCCAACGTCGGCGCGACCGGCCCGGACGCCATTCTGGAATCCATTCGTGGCTACGCCGATGCCGGCATCACCCTCACCTCGGTCGGGTTTGGCATGGGCAACTTCAACGATGTCCTCATGGAACAACTCGCCAACGATGGCGATGGGCATTATGCCTACGTGGATACGCTCGCCCAGGCCGAAAAACTGTTCGTCGAAGATATGACCGGAACCCTGCAAGTGATCGCCTACGATGCCAAAGTGCAGGTAGATTTCAATGCCGAAGTGGTCGCCCGCTATCGCCTGATCGGGTACGAAAACCGGGATGTCGCCGACAGTGATTTCCGCAACGACGCGGTAGACGCGGGCGAGATCGGGGCGGGGCACTCGGTCACGGCGCTGTACGCCGTCCAATTCCACCCCAACGCCCAGGGCCGCATCGCCACCGTGCAACTGCGCTGGCAAGACCCCGACACCCGTGAGATCGTCGAGATCAACGGCAATTTCAACACCTTTGACCTGTCCGGGAGTTTCGAAGAAACAGACCCTCGTTACCAGTTGGCGGTAGTCGTGGCTCAATACGCCGAAATCCTCCACCACAGTTATTGGGCAAGCGAAACCTCCCTCAGCGAGATTGCCGCTTATGCCAGTCGCCTGTCGCTCCAACTTGGTGATGACCCCGATGTGACCGAGTTTTACGACCTCGTGACTCGTGCGGCGATGATCAACGGGCAATAAAATTCATCCCCCCCCAAAAAAGGCCGGGCGCGGAAATTTTCCACGCCCGGCCTTTTTTGGTATGATGCCCTGCATGGAAGTCAACATTACACGAAGCAACAAACGAGTGAAAACGGTCAGCGCCCGAGAGGTGAACGGAGTTTTGGAGGTTTCCGCACCCGCGCATATCAGCGATGCGGAGTTGCAACCGATCATCGAACGGCTCAAAAACCGGTTAGGCAAGCGGGAAAAGCGCAAAGCCCTCACCGATCAGGACTTGGAAACCCTCGCCTCCCGGCTCAATCGCGAGCATTTTCAAGGCAAACTGACCTGGAACTCCATTTCCTGGTCTACCCGGCAAAATAAACGCTACGGAAGTTGTACCCCGTCCGATAAAACGATTCGCATCTCGCACCAACTGGAGAAAATGCCGAAATTTGTTCTGGAATATGTGGTGATGCACGAACTGGCCCACCTGCTCGAAGGGAATCATGGCCCCCGGTTTTGGAAACTGGTCAATCGGTATCCACTCACCGAGCGAGCGCGGGGCTATTTGATGGCAGTGGGGTTGGAGGAGGGGGATGATTAAAAAAAACGCCCCGCATCCTGAAGACCAAGATGCGGGGCTAACCCAGGGGAAACCGGTAATTATTCTTGTTAAGCCGCTTGAAGGGCGTGTAGGCCATCCTCCACCGAAAGCTCGCCGCGGGCGATGCGTTCGAGAATGTCCATTTGGGAGGGTTTGGTGGGTGCGGGGGCAACGGGAGTGACCGGAGGCGCAACCGGTTCGGATAATTTTTGGGCATAATCGGGGGTGACGATATGCAAAGACCCAGAGACACTGCTTAGTTTGATTTCAGGGCCGCCTTCTCCCACACGGATACGCTGGTGGCGTGCTCCCGGCGCACCGTTTTTCCAGACTTCTGCCTTGGGCAGGTTCGTGTTAATCGAGCCGCTGACACTGGAAACGGTCGCTGAGCAGTTTGAGCCATCAGGGACGATGAGCATGAGTTTGCCGGAGACGCTGTCCACACGGTAGGGGCCTTCGCCGAGCGGTGTTTCGAGGGTGAGGTTGCCGCTGACGGTGTTCGCCTTTAAAGTGGGCAGATTCGACTCGGTGAGGACGACTTTGCCGGAGACGGAGTCGAGGGTCAGCGGGCCGGATAAGCGTTTGCCTTCCATTTTGCCACTCACCGTGTTTAAGGTGAGGGTGCCGCTCACATTTTCGACAAACACTGCACCACTCACCGAATTGATTTTGAGGTCGCCGGTCAGGTCGCGGACAAATGCTTCGCCGCTTACCGAATTGGCAGAGAGGTTACAGGCTGGGGGGACAACGACGGTGTAATCCACCCGTGCGGGTTTATTAAGAAATCCCAGCCAACCCAGGACGCTATCCTGGTATTTCGTTTTGATCACAATCTCCCCTTCCTCATTTTGGTACATCTTGATTTCGGTGCGATCCGCGCCGTCCGCGTATTTGATAGCAGTGATGCGAACTTCGCCGGACTCGCCGGGGAAAACTTCGATTTTGCCCCGGATGTTGTCCACTCTGACGGTGGGGGTTCCGTTGACGGTAAAGGTTTGTTCAAGCGTTTCGGACATGGGAGGCTCCTTTTTCTTAATCAATAAAAATCTCGACGTGTTCGCCGTCTTCACCGTCAACCACGTCAATAATTTTGCCTGTCATGTTTTCGTCAATGGCATCGCTAATGGCGGTCATGATGTCGTCCACGTTGATGTCGTCGGCAAAATGTCCGGCGATGCTCATGCCTGCTTCGAGGAGGCTGATAGGCAGGTTGACGTTCACTTTGGATTTTCCCGTCCGCATATCGGTGACGCGAACCCGCAACCATTTCGCGACTCCCCGTCGACCCGGGCTGGTGGGCATAGGTGGGCGACGCGGTTTGTTGCGGGCGGCGCTACTCGTAAGGGCGCTGAGGAGTTTCGCGCCATCTTCCGCGGAGATTTTCCCTTCCTGGATCATTTGGAGGATTTTCATGCGTTCTTCTGTGGTGGCCATAGGCATCTCCTAGTCCAAGTCATTGACCTGGGATTATCCAATATAAACTTCAACTTTTTCTGCGCCTGCTTCTTCAACTTGAATATGAATGGGAGATTCGGGTTTGACGCCTTTCCGAATCGCCGTGATAAGTTCGTCGAGGGGAACATTTTCCAGGTTGGGGATGCCTGGAATCCGGTCCCGAAAGGTTCGCATGACCCAAGCGCCAAACTCCAGCGGAAGGGGCATGCTGATGGCTACGCGGCGGGGCCATTCCTCTTGCCCGGTATTGACCCGCACATGGAGCCAAAGCGACCGGTGCGAATACCAGGAAAGGACAATGACAAACAACCCAAAAAACAGCGGGAGCCAGAGGCACGCCATCCAGAACCCGGCCCAGGCATTTTGGGTTCCCTGATAGATCATCCAACCGCAAAAAATCGTGAGCAAAACACCGAAGGTCATCGGGTAATACCACCAGTTGCGCCACCGGGAAAAACTGGTAACGGGCTGGGAGGCGGCAACCGGGCGGGGGGAAGGGGGTGGTTCGACGGAGGGGCGCGGCGGCAGTTTTACCGGTTCGGGGTCCGGGAGGGGGAGGGGGTCATCCTCTTCTTCGTCGGTTTCATCTAGGGTTTCCAGGGCACGAATAAGTTCGGCCCCTTGCGCCGAGCTGATGACACCCTGTTCGATCATTTCAAGAATCCGCATCCGTTCTTCGTAAGCGTCCATTGGGTTCCTGTGTTTAGCGACCTTCGATGGCCGCAAGAAGCGTTTCGGCTTCCTGGATCGAAATTTTCTTTTCGGACAACATGTTGAGGATCATCATGCGTTCTTCATCGCTGACCGGGTCTGCGGGCGCGGTTTTGGAACTGGCAAACACGGTTGAGATGGCCTCGCGGGCGGCGTTAAGCCCGGTGCGGACCCCTTCGCGGGCGGCATCCAGCCCGCCGTACGAAAGATCGGCAGTCACGCGCACTTTCGTTCCCTTGGAGCCTTCTGCTTTGCGGCGTGCGGCTTCGATTTTTTGGGCGGCACGTTCTTGGGCACGGGCAATTTTTTCCTGGGCACGGGCGAGCTTTTCCTGCGTTTTGGCCCGGATGTGGGCGGCTTTTTCTTGGGAAATGTTGCCAGTGTCTAAAAGGGCATCCATTTGAACATCCAGCAGTCCCATTTGCATTTCCAATTGTTCGTTTACTTGCCGTGAAATCTGTTCGGATAAGGTGTCCATTTCGAGGTCCATCTCTTCGAGTTCAAAAGTGAAATCGGCTGAGGATTTGCCCGTGTCGCTTTCCAGCAGAGTGACGGGGGCATATCCGGTGAGGGAAATATGGGCAGAGCCATCGCCCAATGTAAGGCGCAGACTCTCTTGGGCGGTTTGCATCTTCCCGCCAACTTGGGTGACGAGGGGGCCTGGCCCGGTCAGTTCTACGGTGGCGTTAGCGTTGGAGGGAATTCGGCAGGTGAGGACGCCATGCGCTTCGATCGTACAGGTTTGGCCTGGTTTGGGGTCCAGGCTTAAGGTGGCGTTACCGAGTACGTGGGCAGAGATATGTCCTTCGACTTTTTTGAGGGTGAGGTGGGCGGCGATGGAGTCGGCGGAAAAATCCCCGGTCACGAAGCTGGCGTTGACAAAACGATTGGCGTGGCGGATGATCAGGTTACCGTGGACTTCGTGGGCATTGAGGTCTCTGGAAACGTCTTCGACGAGGACGGAGCCGACATCGTTCAAGGTTAGCCCGGCATTGGCGTGTTGGACGGTGATTTCGCCGGTGACGGATTTGAGAATACTTTCGCCGTTGGCTGCGTGGATGATCACG
This sequence comes from Anaerolineales bacterium, assembly GCA_013359445.1. Classification (GTDB taxonomy): domain Bacteria; phylum Chloroflexota; class Anaerolineae; order Anaerolineales; family JABWBV01; genus JABWBV01. The sequence continues at coordinate 4,768 of JABWBV010000171.1, forward strand.
CTGGATTCGTAAGGGACACGCATTTCGCAATGACTGAGGCTTTGAACGGTGATGGTATCGCCATCTTTCCGTAGACTCAGTTTATCTTTGCCACTGACACTGGCGCGTACTTCGGCACGTTCCCACCCTTTGATGTAGAGTTTCCCCTGTGAGGTGACAGAAATATGCGGACGGTGTCCGGTTTCGAGCATGAGTTCATCCATTGTGTGCTCCTCTAGGCCGCATTGAGCATTCGCATCGCTTCGGCGGCAGTGATTTTGCCCTGATTGAGGTCTTCCAAAATACGTTGGCGGTCCGCTTCCCCCAACCCGCCGCGGGGTTGCGCTTCTTCGTCGCCGCCGGGTTCGTAGCCCAGGGCACGAATAATTTCATGGAGACGGTTCCGAATGGTGGGGTAGGATAGGCCCAGTTCGCCTTCCATCCGATTGAGTTTCCCCTCGCACCGCACAAAAGTTTCGACGAAGGCCAATTGGTCGCGATTGAGTTGCCCAAAGGGGCCGCCAAAAAATTCACCTTCGATGGTGGTGTCGCACGTGCGGCAGTGTAATTTGGTGATGACGAGGTCGGCTTTGCATACCGGGCATTGACTAAGAACAGGGTGCATAAAGAGTCCTTAAGGGAGGAAATTGCACAAATGGCAATCATTATCGTTATTTGAACTCATTATAATGACGACACTTAATTATGTCAAGTTTATGTTTGATAATTCTTAATTCGTGTTTAGAATAGTTAATATATCATTGAAATTTATTGAATGGCGAACCATATGCAAGAAATTATCGGCTCCCATGATGGGGTGGGGGAGGAGGTCTATTTAATACGAGCATTAATCTGGCTTATAGGTTGATTAAGGTTGGCCTGGGGGACAATTTTTGGAGAAGCCGCTATGCTACAATCCGACTCGTTCCATTTAATTTTTTATAGTCAACCCAAACACCTTGACGGCGAATAACCGCATTTTTTCAAGAAGGTAATTGAGTTACTATTTCAGGTGCAATTCAGGATGAAGTATTTAAAAGCTTTCGTACTATTATGGAGTATTTTGTTGCTGGTGGGGTGTAGCCGCGGGGATGAAAAATCCCCGGATGGTTTGCGCGTACCTGAAAGTCCGTTGTTGCGGTATTTTGAGAGCAAATCAGGGCGGATTTTATACCTGGGGTTGGATGGCAATTTACGCACCGTAGACGAAGCCGGCGAGGAAGAAATCCAATTGACCCTGGATGGAAACCTGTACGAATCAAGCCCGGATTTCCGCGGATATACGCGCTTTGCCTGGGCACCAGATAGCGAAAAAATTGCCTTCGTCAGCATTGATCACGAAAAATTTACCGTCAACACCATCCAGGCCGACGGAACCAACCCTGTACAAAATTATTCCGGGGTGGATGGTAGCCCCATTTTCCTCTCCTGGACTCCGAACGGTCAGATTGTCAGCTTCTTAACCAACCATTGGTCGCCCTCCGGTTCGGAAATGGCGATGCACTACTTTCACACCGAAGGAGAGACCGCTCTGCATACGCTTGGGCGCGGGGAAGCTTACTTTTGGGTGTGGGAGCCGGGAGGAAATTCCCAGATTCTTGCCCGCGTTGCGAGAGAGGAACAAAGCCGGGTCTTGATTGTTTCGACGGATAAAGCGCAAGAAACTGTGTTAAAAGTCCCCCCAGGAACCTTTCAAACCCCGGCCTGGTCGCCGGATGGAACCCAACTCTTATTTTCGGTTCAAGAGCGTGAAAGCACCCAAAATCAGTTGGTGATCACAGATTTGCAGGGAGTCATTCAGACCCGGTTGGCACAGGTGGGGAATTCAACCGCCTTTGGTTGGTCGCCGGACGGCAAACAAATCGCCTACATTGCCAGTGATCGGAAGTGGGGAGGGCCTGTGGGGCCGTTAACCGTTCAAAATTTGGACAATGCCGGGGAAAAAATCACCGTGGATGATCCTTTCATTCACGCCTTTTTCTGGTCACCGGATAGCGAAAAGCTTGCGTACTTTACGCTGGACGTGGCAAATGGCGATTTAACGTCCGAATCGACCCAAGGGTTTAGTTCTTTGATCACATTGTATGTGCTGGATACAGAAAATGGGGAACGAAAAAACCTGTTGAGTTTTTATCCAACGGTGCCGTTCATGGATGTCTTACAACATTTTGATCAATACCAGACTTCTGCCAGTTTTTGGTCGCCCGATAGTGAAAATATGGTGGTTTCGGCCTATGCCGAAGGTGGGGAAAGCGCAGTGATTGTGGTCGTACCCGCCTCTGGCAACATCCAACCCCGGCAAATCGCCGAGGGATTGCTGGCCTTTTGGTCGTCAAAATAACCAGCCGCCATTACCGAAGTTTGTCTTTTGCCGCGTTTTCGAGCAAAGTAAAGCCGTACGCAACCATTGCGTATAGTCGTTCTTCATCCGGCGCAGGTTGCTGGACCATCTGAAGGAGTGATCTTCGCAAGCCAATGGCGCGATGCGACCACGACGAATCGGGGGTGACGCGTTCCAGACGAGGGATTAAATGGTGTGCTTGCCAAATCAGCGAGGCGGACTCATAATGGTTCATGTATTTGAAATTCCAGTTTTCAGTAAATCACAATTTTATAAAGTCGACTTCAGGCGTTAGAGGTGGCGAGTGATTGAAATCGCCACGACCGCATGTATCTACTCTTTTTCAGTTATGGGTATTTTAAATCCATTTCAAACCAATAGGGAATCAATGTAACCAGGAGGGAAATCGGCAAATCCGCTGTGGTTTTGTAAATTATAGTTATCCAAACCAGAAACGCGCTAAAAACAAATTCTCGCCCAACCCCCTCCCCACTCGAATTTAAATCTGAACAATCTTCCAATCCCCTGTATAATCTTCATGAGAGTAAAGAAATTCTCCTGGCGTTCAAAATTTCGCCTTAACCGGCCAATCCATCTTAATTTGGTTTCCATCCTACCTCCTCCCCCACTCGCAAAGGACTCCCCATGAAAATTCTCCTCCTTGGCGGCCCCAAATTTTTGGGCCGCGCCCTGATCGAATCCGCCCTCGCGCGGGGACACGAACTCACCACCTTCAACCGGGGCACCACCCACCCCGAACTGTTCCCCGAACTCGAAAAACTCCACGGCGACCGCACCACCCACCTCGACGCACTCCGGGGCCGCACCTGGGATGTTGTCCTCGACACTTGCGGCTATGTTCCCCGCCACGTTCGCACCTCCGCCGAATTCCTCGCGGATGCCGCCGAACATTACACCTTTATATCGAGCTTGTCTGTCTACGCCGGCACCGCCACCCCCGGCCTGGATGAGTCCGCCCCCGTGGGAAAACTGGACGATGAAACGGTCGAAGAAGTGACCGGCGAAACCTATGGCCCCCTCAAGGCTCTGTGTGAGCAAGCGGTGGAGCAAGCCTTCCCAGGGCGAGCGCTTCACGTGCGGGCGGGGTTAATCGTTGGGCCGCATGACATCTCTGATCGGTTCACCTATTGGCCGGTGCGGGTGGCACGCGGGGGCGAAATCCTCGCGCCGGGGCACCCCGGATGGTTGACCCAACAAGTTGACGTGCGAGATTTGGCCGATTGGGTGGTTCGCATGGCCGAAGTGCGCAAGGCAGGCGTGTACAACGCCACCGGCCCGGCCCAGCCCCTCACGTTTGGGGAAGTGTTGGATGTGTGCGTCGAGGCCAGTGCCCAAAAACCGAAATTCACCTGGGTTTCGGAAGCATTTTTGGCGGAGGAAAAAGTAGGTGCATGGATTGAACTGCCCCTTTGGATTCCTGAAACCGAGCCGGATTTTGCCGGATTTTCAGCGATCAACTGTGCCAAAGCGATCGCCGATGGCCTGACCTTCCGCCCATTACACGAAACCGTGCAGGACACCCTGGCCTGGGCCACCACTCGCCCTGCCGATTACGTCTGGCGCGCGGGGTTAAAACCCGAACGCGAGGCTGAGCTATTGGATAAGTGGCACAACCGATAAGGAAGGTACATATGCCGGCATTTGTCCAACCCCAGACCATCGCCGAGGCGGTGGAAGATTTTCTGCACCAAAAGGCTTTATCCCGCAATGCCAAAACGGCAAAGGCGTACCGGCACGGGTTGGATCATTTTTTGAAGGTGTTGGATTTGCACGAAATGCCTGGGACCGCCTCCCCCGCGGGGTTGGGGGAAATGATGCTGGTGTTGCGTTTTGCGGAGCATTTGCAGGCGTTGGCGTTATCTGCCAGCACGCAAAAATTGTATGCCAGCGCCGTGAGTGGGTTTTATAAATATTTGGCGGCGCGGTCTTTGGCCCAGGTCAATTTGCAGGCGTTGGAAGAAATTTTTCGCCAGCATTTAAAAAGGCCGGGCAAACGGTTGCCCCAATTTCCGAAGGATGACATCGAGAAAGTTTTGGCTTATGCGGAAGAACTGGTGCGAACCCCCACCGAAGACGAACGCGACCGGCTGATCCATCTGCGCGACCGGGCGTTTATCCTGACCCTCGCGGATACCGGCTTACGCGTGCACGAAGCGTGCGGCCTCAAACGGGGTGACGTAGACTGGAACGAGGCGCGGGCGATCTTGATCGGCAAAGGGGACAAACAAGCCGTCATTCGTTTTTCAAAACGGGTTATCGGCGCGTTGCGGGATTATTTGGGGGCGCGGGGGATGTTGGATGGGAGTTCGGGCAAACGTTTGAGCAACTTGCCCATTTTTGCCCGGCACGACGACGGGGGCGAGAAAAAAGTGAAGGGAATCTCAACCGAGACGGGCCGGAATATTGTCAAAGATCGGGTGCGGCAGGCATTGGGAGAAGAGGCGGTCGGGAGCATTACCCCGCATTCGTTTCGGCATTATTTTGTCACCACGGTTTTGCAAGCGACGGGCGGGAATATTCATCTGGCGCAAAAATTAGCCCGGCATAGCAATATCAATGTGACCGAACGCTACGCCCATTTGTCGGACGATGAATTGGATCGGGGATACGCCGAGATTTTTGACGAGACGGAATAATGGTGCTTCAATAATGACGCTGTGTGGGAACTTATCGGAACCGAGGAGAATCCCGATAAGTTCCCACACAGGTTGTTTCACTCTTCCAACCCAAACCCAAACGGAAATAATGCGCCTTCCGCACTGGCTTGTAAAGCAGACAAGGGCACTTGCTCCATACTGCGCGGCCAGGAAAAAGCCAGTTTGCCTGTAAAGGGATAGTCTCCGAATAATACATCGGCAATGCCCTGACCCTCTGTTCCCGGAAGCCACGCGGCCACCCAGGCATCTGCCAACGGGAGTTGCTCAGTGATGATCAACGGCCGCCCGGAAAGTAGGATGACGACGAGCTTATTAACTTGTGGCCGCACCTGGGTGATCAGGGCAATGTCTTTTTCAGAAAGGGCCAGGTCGGCCCGGTCACCTTGGCCTTCCGCGTAGGGGGCTTCGCCAACCACCACAATCCCCACTTCGGCAATGGCTGGTTGATTATTTTCATCTAAGACGTTTTCAAATCGACCAAACCGGTTGTATTGCACAGTAGTTCCTGCACTCACTGTCGCTTCAAACGCTTCTAAAATCGTCGTGCCGGGGGTAATGTTCGCCGCGACCCCTTGCCATTCAATCGTCCAGCCGCCACATTGTGCGCCAATATTGTCGGCATATTCTCCGGCAATAAAAATCAGTGGGGTATCTTTTGCAATCGGGAGTGCGGCGTTTTCGTTTTGCAGAAGAACGAGGGATTTCCGCACGGCTTCCTGGCCCAACACTCGATGGTCTGCGGAACCGACCAGACTTTCCCACGCGGGGTCGGGAAACGGGCGTTCAAACAGCCCCAGCATAAATTTCGTTCGCAAAATTCGCCGTACAGCATCATCGATCCGCGCCAGTGAGATGTCACCCTGTTCGACCGCTTTGGTGAGTGCGTTAATGAACATGACATGATCATACGGAACCATATTCATGTCCACCCCCGCATTGATCGAGATCACCACCGAGGTATAAAAATCGGCATCAATCTGGTCAATCCCGGCCCAATCGGACACCACAAACCCCTGAAAGCCTAGCTCCCCTTTGAACAGGTCGGTGAGCAGGGGGCCTTGCGCGTGCATCTTTGTCCCATTCCAGCTACTGTACGAAGCCATCAGGCTCATTGCGCCAGCATCCACAGCCGCCTGGTAAGGCGGCAGGAAGAGCGTGCGTAGCGTCGTTTCGTCCACTTGCATATCCCCCTGATCGATTTGGTAGTTGTTCGTGGTTGAGGTGCCCCAGGTTGTGCCGCCATCGCCAATGAAGTGTTTGGGGGTAGCGAGAACGGTGAACGGTTCGGCCAGCGAAGTGCCCTGCAACCCCTGCAGATACGCCGTTCCTAGCGTGGTCACCACTTCCGTATTTTCACTGTACGCCTCATAGGTTCGCCCCCAACGAATGTCCTGCACAACCGCGAGAACGGGCGCGTAATTCCACCAGATGCCAGTCGCCGCCATTTCTTCCGCCGTGGCCTGCCCGATGCGGGTGAGCAAGTCTGCATCATGGGTGGCCCCCAGCCCCACATTGTGCGGAAAAATCGTCGCCCCTTTCAGGTTTCCGTGCCCATGCACCGCATCGACCCCATAAATGATAGGAATTTTTAGCCGGGTTTCCAGGGCGGCCTGCTGAAAAGAATTGACCATCTCGACCCAATGCGAAACATTATTACTCTCCGGCGAACCCCCTCCCCCACTCAAAATGCCACCCAGGAAATATTCTGTCACGCCCTTGGGCTGGACACTGTTTTTCTCGATCAACGTCATTTGCCCTAACTTTTCTTCCAGGGTCATACGCGCGAGCAAATCCTCCACACGGGCTTCAACGGGAGCTTCCGGATCGAGGTAAATGGGATGGGTTTCAAGCGTTGGTTCCGGGGTTGGGGCAACCGGCTCAGGCGTATGCGTGAGTGTTGGTTCCGGGGTGTTTGTGAGGGGCGTTGCCGTGGATGTCTTCGAGGCACACGCGGAAAGGATCATGAGCATCAAAATCAGGCTCAGAAAATGGGTTATTTTTTTCATAAACGAAGTTTTTTTCGAGACCCTGTCAAGTCAGGCCATACCCCAAAGGGAATAAGGGGGCGGTTCCGCTTTCGTGGAGGGTGGTGAGCGGAATTTGTTCGTGCGTTTGAGGCCAAAAGAAGGATAATTTTCCGGTAAAGGGATAATCGCCAAACAAAACATCGGTGATGCCATCCCCTTCTGTGCCCGGAAGCCACGCGGCGAGGAAGGCATCCGCGAGGGGTAGGGCCTCGTTGATTAACAGAGGACGCCCGGAGAATAGAATGACGATGAGTTTTTCGCAGTGGGGGCGAAGGCGGTGGAGCAATGCGATTTCTTCTGGTTTCAGACACAAATTTTCGCGGTCGCCCACCCCTTCCGCGTAGGGGGGT
>JABWBV010000172.1 GCA_013359445.1 Anaerolineales bacterium
GGCTGACGCTGATTGGAGGCATGGGGTAGTTGGGTCGGCTGAGATGAGGCCAGACCCGCACCCTTCGACTACGCTGGACTAGAGATCATTCGAGTCTTAAGGTATTTACCGCTCCGCTCAGGGTGCTACCCCCAAAAAATGGCTGAGAAGTTACAAACGTTCAAACAAATGTTTAATCTCCAATCTCCAATCTCCAATACTTCGACTAGCGAAACTTCGCCGCTCAGTACAAGTCTCCAGCTCCTCAAACTCGGCGGCTCCCTCATCACCGACAAAACCAAACCCGGCACGGTGCGGGCGGACGTGCTGGCGCGGCTGGCGGGGGAGATTGCGGAGGCCAGACGGGAGCTGGGAGACGGGGGACTGGTTTTAGGGCATGGCTCCGGCTCGTTCGGGCACGTCCCCGCGAAGAAGTACGGAACCCGGCAGGGCGTACAGACCCCCGAACAGTGGCGCGGGTTCGCCGAAGTGTGGCGGGAGGCTGATTTGCTGAACCGGCATGTGGTCGATGCACTGTGGCAGGCGGGACTCCCCGCGATCCGGTTCGCCGTGTCGGGGAGTGCGGTATCCCGCGCGGGGCAGTTGGCCGCGTGGGATTTGTCCCCTCTGCGGGCGGCGTTGGAAGCGGGGCTACTGCCGGTCGTGTACGGGGATGTGGTCTTCGATCAGGCCTGGGGCGGGACGATACTTTCGACGGAAGATATTTTTGCCCACCTCGCGCGGGAATTGCACCCCGTCCGCGTGCTGAATGCGGGCATCGAAGAAGGCGTGTGGGCGGATTACCCCGCCTGTACGCGGTTGATCCCCGAAATTACCTCTGCGAATTTTGCGGAGGTCGCGCCCGCGCTGGGCGGCTCCTCTGCGACGGATGTGACGGGGGGGATGGCGTCGAAGGTACACGAGATGTTGGGGCTGGCGGAGGCGGTGCCCGGACTGGAGGGGTGGATTTTTAGCGGCGCGGTGCCCGGGCGGGTTCGGGAAGCGTTGCGTGGGCACACGGTCGGAACGCGGATCAGGGCATAATAAGGCCGGGTGCGACGCACTTCACGTTTTAGTTAGCCGGAATACTTCTGCCAATCAGGAAAGCTCATCTATTCAAGTGCGTCGCACCGCAGAATTTACCCGCGTTGACAGTCCCCCTTTCCTGGATTAGACTCATCTTCCCTGGTGGCCAGTGTTCAGTGTTCAGTGGGCAGTATTCAGTGGGAAATAGAAAATAGTAGATGACTAACATTTGTACTGAAAACTGATTACTAATAACTGGTTACTGATTACTAAAAACTGATTACTGATTACTGGTTACTAACATGTTATTTACACGCACCAAACTCGAAGAAATAGAAGACCGGTATTTGGCCCCCTATGGGACGCGGAGTAAAAACTCGAAGGGGCGCGCATTCCCGGAACGGGAGGCCGATTATCGGACGGTTTTCCAAAAAGACCGTGACCGGATTCTGCATACCACCGCGTTTCGGCGGTTGGAGTATAAGACGCAGGTCTTTATCAATTATGAGGGGGATTATTACCGGACGCGTTTGACGCACACACTGGAAGTGGCGCAAATTGGGCGGACGGTGGCGCGCGCACTGGGGGCCAATGAGGACCTGGTGGAGGCGATTTGCCTGGCGCATGATTTGGGCCATCCGCCTTTTGGACATTCCGGGGAGACGGCGCTCAATCGGGTAATGAAGGGGGCTGGCGGGTTCGAGCATAACAAACAATCGCTCCGCATTGTGACGAAGTTGGAGAAGCGTTACCCGGATTTTAACGGCTTGAATTTGAGTTGGGAGGCGCGCGAGGGGATTGTGAAACATGAGACGGAGTATGATGTCTCCGATGCGACAGACTATAACCCCGATTTGCGCGGCCACCTGGAAGCGCAGATCGCGAACGTTGCCGATGAGCTTGCCTATACCGCACACGATCTGGATGACGGCCTCCGGTCGGGTATGATTACCCCAGCGATGTTGGAGGGGATTACGCTGTGGGAAATTGTGTTGGAGAGTGTGGGGTTGCGCCGGATTATGGAGTTGCCCGAACTGGCACGGCACCAGATTATTCGCCGCTTGATCGGGTTGGAGATGAATGATCTGGTGGATCAGACATCTACCCGTTTGGATGAGAGTGGCGTTCAGTCGGTCGAGTCCCTGCAAAAACTGCCCTATAATGTGATCGGGTTTAGCGAGAATATGCACCGACGCAATCGGGAGTTGAAGGATTTTCTGTATGCCAACCTCTACCGTCACCCGCGCGTCGTGCGGATGGCGGTCAAGGCGGAACGTATCCTGTCAGAGTTGTTTGAGGCTTATAAGCGCGACCCACAAATGTTGCCGCGCACGGTGCAGGCGGTTGTGGAAGAGCGGGGGCTGGAACGGGCGATTTGTGATTACATTGCCGGGATGACAGACCGGTATGCGATTGAAGAGTATAAGAAGCTGTTTGACCCGGATACGCGTCCGTAGAAAAAGACTTGTTGTAACGACGAAACCAGGATTGAGGGTTTCTCAATGTTTCAGTGGTTACGATGCATTCATCACTTGGAGTATTTAAAATGACCAATCGACAAAATTATTTAACTGCAGAAGGTGCGGAAAAATTGCGCCAGGAACTGACGTATCTGAAAGGTGAAAAGCGTCAGGAATTATCGACGCGTTTACGCGTTGCCATTCAACAGGGTGATTTGAGCGAAAACGCCGATTATATTGCTACAAAAGAAGAACAAGGGTTTGTGGAAGGGCGAATTTTGGAATTGGAAGAGATTTTACGTGATGTGGTGATCATCGATAACAAGAACCGAAAAGATGTTGTCGATATTGGGTCCCGTGTCACCATTCAGGAAGAAGATTTTGACCCGGAAACGTATCATGTTGTGGGGCCAAACGAGGCCAATCCCCGCGAGGGGCGCATTTCCCACGAGTCCCCGATTGGACAGGTGTTGATGGGGAAAAAAGTGAACGATGTTGTTTCTGCGAAAGTGCCCAGTGGGACGATTCGGTTTAAGATTTTGAAAATCGAATAACTGGGTTTATCCCCGAAAAAAAAGACGGGTTGGGCTTGTACAAGCCCAACCCGTCTTTTTTATGGTTGGTTTTGGGGTTATTTTTGCCAGATGGCGAGTTCGAGCGTGAACCGTTCGAAAAAGCTTTCGGAGGGCAGGGGGTCGCCGCCGGTGCCCATATCAGCGATGCGGGCGGTGAGGCGGAGGGTTTGGGTTTCGAGTTGGGCGGGGATTTCCATTTGGGCCATGACCGGTTCCCCTTTGGCGGCGAGGCGGTCACGAATGACGGTGTCGCGGAAGGCGTGGGGACTCATGATCACTTTGGTGACGGTTTGGATGTCGTTTTTGTCGAACAGCCAGACTTCAAACGCCGTGACCCGTTTGGGATCGCCGACGCCGATGGTTTCGGCAATGCCCACGCCACACTCGCCGAGGAATTCTCCAGCGGCGGAGTCGATGCTGAAGGAGTCATCAAAGAGGTCATCCCCCAGGATGAAGGTGGTGACAAATTGGGTGAGCGGGGGTTCTTCTCCGAGGGCGACGTAGTCGGTGCGTTCCATGTCGCGGGAGGCTTCTACCGCTTGCATGGCAGGGGTCACTTCCCCAGAGCCGGAGCGGCGGAAGAGGTACATCGCCAGGAGGGCCACCGCAAGAGCGGCTGTGACGAAACAAGCCAGGTAGATCAGCCAGTTAGGCCCACTGCTTGGGGGTGTGGTGGGGGTGCCTTCGGGGGGCGTGGTGGCGTTAACGGCGGCTTTGAAGGCGACGATGTTGGCGGGGTTTTGAGGGGCAGGGTTGTTTTCGATTTCCGTCAAGGCGGGGCCAGCGGTTTCGCCCAATTCGGCCCAGCGTTGTTGGGCTTTGACGGCATCACTGGTTGTGGCGTAGGAATCGATGGCCATTCGTAAATAATCGACACGGGCATCGGCACGCAAATCCACCGGGGCGGCATTTTCCCATTCAAGGGGGGTCAGCCCCCACCCGAAGATGATGAGTCCGACAAAAAAGCCAATGATGAGGCCGATGATCCCTGTGAGGGTCGGATTCTTAAGCATGTCACGAAGTTGATCCATAATGATTGCTCCTGCGGATGTGAAAGGAGATCACACACCGAACAAGTGTGCGTAAGTTTATTTTAGAGCATTGTCAGAAAACACGCAACTCCGTTTGATGTGTATTTTGCGGTTACTCACACTTGACCAGGGTAGTCTCGAAAAAAAAGGGTGAAAGGAGGGTTATTCAAATTGTCCGGCCATTTCGGGCTGAACCATTTCCAGGGCATACCGATTTTGACATGTGATACATTGGGCTTGTTCTTTGCTCACAAGGACAAGCAGGCCGTTGCAATTGGGGCAGGGGGCGGAAATGGGGCGTTTCCAGGAGGTGAAGTCACATTGGGGGTAATTGGCACAGCCGAAAAAGGTCCGCCCTTTGCGGGTTTTGCGCTCGATCAGGTCGCCGCCATCTTTGGGGCATGCGACGCCGATCTTGTCCAAAATGGGTTCTGTGTACCGGCATTCCGGGAAGCCACTGCAACTGATGAATTTTCCGAACCGCCCCACGCGGATGACGAGCTCGTGGCCACTGTCCGGGCACTTGCGCCCGACGGGTTCCGGTTCCACTTTGACTTCGGGCATGACTTCGTTGGCGTGTTCCACCCGTTTGGCAAAGGGGGTGTAGAAGTCTTGGACGATGTTGACCCAGCCTTGTTCGCCGGAGGCAATCCGATCCAGGTCTTCTTCCATACGGACGGTAAAGCCTGTGTCAATGATGTCGGGGAAGTGGTCGGCCAGGAGGTCGTTGACGGTGAGACCAATGTCGGTCGGGATCAGGCGCTTGTTTTCGCGGAGGACGTAGCCCCGGTCTTGGAGGGTGCCGAGCGTGGGGGCGTAGGTGGACGGGCGGCCAATGGCATTTTCTTCGAGGGCGCGCACCAGGGTGGCTTCGGTGAACCGCGGGGGGGGCTGGGTGAAGTGCTGTTCGGGCAGGAGTTTGACCAGTTTTTGCGGTTGTCCTTCTTCGAGGCCAGGGGGGATGCGGGCTTCTTGTTCTTCTTCGGCATCTTCGTCTTTGGATTCTTCATAGACGATCAGAAAGCCCTGGAAGCGGAGGGTTGAGCCAGTGGCGCGGAATAAGTATTCGTGGGCGTTGGTTTTTCCTGTAATATCCACGGCGACGGTGTCGTAGAGGGCGGCGGCCATTTGGGAGGCCACAAACCGTTGCCAGATGAGGGTGTACAGGCGGAGCAGGTCCCGTGAGAGTGCGTCTTTGAGGGATTCGGGGGAACGTTCGACAGAGGTGGGGCGAATGGCCTCGTGGGCTTCCTGGGCGTTGCGGGCGCGGGTTCGGTATTCGTTGGGGGTTTCGGGGACAAAGCCTGCGCCGTAACGTCGGGTGATGAAATCTTTGGTCTGTTCTTGGGCGATTTTCGAGACGTTGGTTGAGTCGGTTCGCATGTAGGTGATCAGGCCGGTGCTTCCCCCTTCGCCCAGGTCAATGCCTTCGTACAGTTGTTGGGCCAGGGCCATGGTCCGTTTGGCGGTGTAACCCAGACGGCGGGAGGCTTCTTGTTGCAAGGTGCTAGTGATGAAGGGCGGGGCGGGGCTTCGTTTGCGTTCGCCTTTTTTGATGCGGGTGATGGTATAGACCGCTTTTTGGAGGTCGGCCACCAGAGGGTTGATGTCAGTTTCGGTGTTGAGGACGGGGTCTTCGCCGTTTTGTTTGAGTAAACGGGCGAGGTAGGATTTTTTGCCGCCCTGGGGAAGCAGTTCGGCATCAAGGGTCCAGTATTCGACGGGGGTAAAGGCTTCGATTTCGCGTTCGCGGTCGACGATCATTCGTAGGGCCACGGATTGGACCCGTCCGGCGGAAAGGCCGCCGCGGACTTTCCGCCACAGGATAGGGCTGAGGCTATAGCCGACGAGCCGGTCGAGGATGCGGCGGGCTTGTTGGGCATCGACGAGGCACAGATCAATTTTCCGGGGATGGGCAAAGGCTTCTTCGATGGCGGGTTTGGTGATTTCGTTAAAGACCACGCGCCGGACCCGCGCAGGGTCAATTTCGGCGGCTTCCATCAAGTGCCAGGCAATCGCTTCCCCTTCCCGGTCGGGGTCGGTGGCGAGAAAAATTTCGCTGGCGTTGTTTGCCAGGGTCTTGATTTTTTTGACCACCTCACGTTTTTCGTTGGGGACGCGGTATTTGGGTTCAAAATGATGTTCGACATCTACCGAAAGTTGGGATTTGAGCAAATCGCGCACGTGTCCCACTGAGGCCTCAACTTTGTAGTCTTTGCCTAAATAGCGGCTTACGGTTTTGATTTTCGCGGGCGATTCGACAATGACCAATTTCCCTTTGCGGGCGGGGGCTTTGGCGGTTTTGGCGGAGGCTTTGGGGGTGGTTTCGGGCGCGGTCAGGCCTTCGTGGGCGGGGGTGCGTCCCATGCGGAACAATGCGGTCCCGCAGACGGGGCAGATGCCGCGCGTGGTCGGCGTACCATTCGAGGTGAAGGTGGCTTCGGGGTGCGTGATTTCGCGTTTGGTTTTACATTTGAAACAATAAGCTTCCAAAATGTTTTCCTTGTGTATCTTTAAGTTGTTGGTGTAAGAAAAGGGTTTCCTACGGTTTTTCGTTCAGTAAAATTTTCGGGCTTTCTCAGAAATAGCAACCGTTCAGTCTAGAGAAGAAAGTTCCGAAAAAAAGGATGGGTGGGGGATGGTCATTCCCCACCCATCCTTTTTTTCGGGGATTCTCCAAATACATCTGAAAGGTTACCAGAAATATCGCGAAGGGGAAGGCTGAAGGGCCGAAGGTTTGAAGGGCGCACCATTTTTATTCGTCGTTGGATGGGGCGGATGAAGCGCTTTGGGTATTGTACTCGGCTGGCTCTTCGCGCAAAGCCTGATAGTGCATCCCGCCCATCTGGCGCACCATGCCTTTGAGTTCCATCATGGCCAGGGTAGCGGTGATTTCGTTGACGGGAAGCTGGGTCTGGATGCTGATTTCGTCCACGTGCAGGGGTTCCTGGTGAATGAAGGTCAGAATCTGGGCTTCTAACGCGTTGGCGGGCAACACCGCCCGGGCCTCGCGGTGTTGGGCGACCCTGCCCAAGTCGAGCGCTTCTAACACATCTTGGGGTGTTAACATCGAACGCGCGCCCTGCTGGATCAGGCGGTTGGTGCCCTGGCTTTGGGGGGCAAAGATACTGCCCGGGACGGCGAACACCTCGCGCCCTTGTTCGGCGGCGAAATCGGCGGTGATCAACGCCCCGCTTTGACGACTCGCCTCGATCACAACGACAGCCATCGCCAGCCCGGAAATGATCCGGTTGCGTGGCGGAAAATTGGCCGCTTCAGGTTGGGTGCCTAGCGCATAATCACTGAGCACCGCGCCTTGTTGGATCATCTCTTCGGCCAGGCGTTTGTTTTCGGGTGGATAAAGGTGGTCCACCCCGCTTCCCAAAACGGCAACGGTACGGCCTCCGGCCTTGAGGGTGGTTTGATGGGCAATCGAGTCGGTGCCTCGGGCCAGGCCACTAATCACCGTGACACCGTTTTGCGCCAGGGCGTTTGCCAGTTGCTCGGTGACCTGGCGGCCATAGGTGGTCACGCGGCGGGTGCCAACGATGGCGACAGCCCATTCGTCCGCTTCCGTAAACGTGCCACGCATATAAAGTACGGGGGGCGGTTGGTCAATCTCGCGCAACCGCCGAGGATAGCCGGGGTCATCCCAGGTCAGGACAGTGACATTGAGCTTTTTGAGTTGGGTTTCGATGAGGGAGAGGTCAACGCCAGCTCGTAATTGGATCAGGTTTTGGGTGATTTTTTCACTCAACCCGGACGCGCGCAAGTCACGCTCTGAGGCCAGCCAGGCGGTTTTTGCATCACCAAAATAATCTACGAGATGATGAAAGCGCACGGCCCCAATGCCACGTACCAGGTTGAGACCAATCCAATACAGTTTTTCTTCGTCCAAAGCCTGCCCTCTTGGAAATTATCCTCCATATGGTCGTTTGGCGGTGTCTCAGGTCAGTTGCCCATACTGACCACAAAAGGGGCCTTTTATAGTTAATCTCGAAAGGCCTGCGGGATGCACGATGGGGGAATAATTTCGGTTCTGCCGTTTTTACCGAGGGGATCAAAACGGCAGAACTACGATAGGATGAAAATCGATTTTTTTATCAAACAAGACACGATCCGCGATGAGAATACCACACGTTTTTTTCGAGTGTCAAGGAATCATTCAGGCATCGCCCCGGGCATAACCTGGACCCGCATCTGACGCTTGGGCATATCGACGCCCAGCAAAACCCCAGGAATGACCGGAAGCAATAATTCGCGTCCATCCATTAGGCGGATCAAATACACATCATTGGCACCGGTTGGCAAAATTTCTTCCAACGAACCTAAGGGATGCCCATCTTCGGACAATACTTCCAACCCTAACAATTCATGATAATAATACTCGCCCTCTGGCAGGGGGGGGATGTCCGCGCGGGGCACAGAGACGATCAAGTTGCGTAATTCCTCCGCCTGCGTACGCGTTTCAACCCCATCAAACGCGAGCAAGATTTTCGCATCGGTGGGCCGGGCCTGGCGCACCAACATCGGGCGATGATCTTCCCCCACATAAAGGGTTTTGCCCGCGCGGATGCGTTCAGGAAAATCGGTAAAAACCGTCATGGATACTTCGCCGCGGATGCCATGTGGTTTGCCTAACTGGCCAATAACCAAAAAGACAGGCTCACCAGATGGCGAGCCTGTTGAATGAGATGAGGCTGGGGGCGTGTTGGAGGTCACTTAGGGTCCACCACATCCAGATTGGCTTGCTTGCCCTCTTGGGCCGCCGCGACACGCAAGAGCAAGCGCATGGCGTTCGCGACCTGTCCCCCCTTTCCAATGACGCGTCCCATGTCTTCTTTGGCAACGCTCAATTCCAGGTTCGTGGTGCCGCGTGAAAAATGTTCCGCAACCTCAACCTGGGATGGATCGTCCACCAAGGAACGGGCAATGTATTCAATCAGGTCTTTCATGGACTAGAGTTGTTTGGTTTTCGGGCTGATAGTGGTCGCTGCGGCCTGAGCGGCTTCGCTCAGGAGCTGGGCCACATCTTCGCCCTTTTTCATGCGTTCGATGCGGGCAAGAATGCCGTTACTGCGGAAAACCTGCTCGACACTGTCGCTGAGTTGGGCACCCTTTTTAACCCATTCATAAACCCGGTCTTCCTGGACGGTCACGGTGGCGGGTTGGGTGCGGGGGTTGTAGTGGCCGATAATTTCGAGGAAACGACCATCGCGGGGACTTTCTTTGTCGGCGGCGACGATACGAAAACTGGCCTGACGTTTGGAGCCTACACGGCGTAAGCGGATACGAACCATTAGTTATTTCTCCTTGAGCTTGTGTTTGTTGGTTCAACCGGGATTAATGAGACGGAAGAGCCTGTTTGTTTTTTTGAATTCAGTTTATTTCGCATTGCATATTTCGATATGCGTATTTTAGGGAGAGGGAAGGACGGAATACGCAAGGCGAAATACAAAACACGTCATTAGCGAAAGATATTTGGCAGGCCCTTAAAGCCTGTACTTTTCATTTGTTGGAGCATCTTGCTCATTTGGCGATGCTGTTTGATCAAGCGGTTAACGTCTTGAACATCTGTGCCGGAGCCTTTGGCAATGCGGCGACGACGATTGGCGTTGAGAATTTTAGGGTGGCGGCGTTCCTGTGCAGTCATGGAACTGATGATGGCCTCGGTCATTTTAAGTTGTTTTTCAACATCTTGCGGGTTGACCTGGCGGGCTACCTGGCCCATCTGGCCGGGCATCATTTCCAGCAGTTGACCGATGGGGCCAAGACGGCGGATCATCTTCAGTTGGTTGATGAAGTCTTCCAGCGAAAACTCGCCAGACATGAGTTTGGCGGCTTGTTCTTCGGCAGTTTTTTGGTCCAGGGCGGATTCGGCGCGTTCGATCAGGCCGATGATGTCACCCATGCCGAGGATGCGGGAGGCCAGGCGTCCGGGGTCGTAGGTTTCGATGCCGTCGAGGGCCTCGCTGGTGCCCAGGAATTTGATCGGGACGCCAGAAACCGCGCGGATGGAGATGGCCGCGCCCCCGCGGGCGTCGCCGTCCATTTTCGTCAGGATCAGCCCGGTAATCGGAACCGCTTCACGGAAGCCTTTAGCGATGTTGACCGCTTCCTGCCCGATCATGGAATCGACGACCAGAAGAATCTCGACGGGTTTGACCAAGCCGTTAATGGCCTGGATTTCTTGCATCAAGGCCTCGTCCATTTGGGAGCGTCCGGCGGTGTCGATGATGACGACCGAGTGGCCCCCTTTTTGGGCTTGTTCAACCGCCTGGGCGGAGAGTTTGGGCGGGGCGACGCCTTCTTGGGTGTAGACCGGAACATCCAGCCGTTTCCCCAGGACTTGTAATTGGTTGACCGCGGCAGGCCGATAGGGGTCGGCGGCGACAAGCATGACCCGCTCGCCTTTGCTCCGAAGCATTTTGGCAAGTTTGCCCGACATGGTCGTTTTCCCGGACCCTTGCAGGCCGACGAGCATGATCACGCGGGGTTTGGGGCCGCTCAGGTTGAGTTTGTCGGTTTCCCCCAGCGTGGCGATCAATTCTTCGTTGACAATTTTGATGACCTGCTGACCAGGGTTGAGGGCGCGGGAGACTTCTTGCCCGATGGACCGTTCGCGTACGCGCGCGACGAAGTCTTTGACGACACTGTAATGAACGTCCGCTTCCAGTAGGGCGCGGCGGACTTCCCGCATCGCCTCGTCTACGTCAGATTCACGCAGTTTGCCGTGGCGGCGCAGTTCTTTGAAGACTTCATTTAACCGGTTGGTTAGGGTTTCAAACATTTCAAAAAGTTTCTTGTCATCCAATTCCCAAAGGCTTTTGTGAGGTTGGGGCCTCAAACTTTGGAAATCTCCGGGCTTAAAATAACAAATATCCGCCTTAATTCGGCGGCAACGGTGCATTTTAGCTTGTGGAGGGGGAATGGTCAAGGATCGTAACTTGGAAAAAGGGTTTGGGTTTAAACGAGTACTTTTAAAAACCTATTCCAGGAGTGAAATAATGTCAAAAGTTGCAATTATTACGGATAGTACCTCGACTATTCCCAAAAATCTTATTGATCAGTATCAACTCACCATCATGCCCCAAATGGTCATCTGGGGTGAAGAGGCCCAGCGGGATGGGATTGATGTCCAACCTACCGCCTTTTATCAACGGTTGGCGGCTTCGAAAGTCTCTCCGACGACCTCCCAAGCAACCGTTGCCAGCTTTAAGGAAGCGTACGAAAAACTACACGGAGAGGGGTATGAAATTCTGTGTGTGTTGATTTCCAATAAATTGTCGGGCACGATTAGCTCGGCAATTCAGGCGAAGGAAATGGTTCCTGGGGCGAAAGTGGAAATTGTGGATTCGCTTTCGGTGGCGATGGCGTTGGGTTTTCAGGTGCTTGAGGTTGCGAAGCTTGCCCAAACAGGGGCCTCGTTGGCGCAATGTAAAGCCTTAGCGGAAAAAGCCGTCTCTCATACCGGCGTGATCATTACCCCGGAAACTTTGGAGTATTTGCACCGGGGGGGGCGTATTGGTGGGGGTGCGAAGTTTCTTGCGACGGCGCTTAACATTAAGCCCATTTTGGAAGTCAAAGACGGGCGTTTGGAAGCGGTGGAGCGGGTTCGCACGCGGAAAAAGGTGTTGGCGCGGATTGTCGAGTTGGCGGCGGAACAGGTGGCGGGGCGGACACCGGTGCGTCTCTCGGCAGTACATGCAAACAGCCCCGAAGATGCCCAATTTTTGTTAGACGAAGCGAAAAAGGTTCTTAAGCCTGTAGAAGCCTTAATTACTGAGGTTAGCCCGGCGATTGGCACCCACACAGGGCCAGGAACGGTGGGCCTGGCGTTTATGGCGGGGATGTAAACGAATAAGGAATATGAAAAGCCCCTCCAGAAAACGGTTCTGGAGGGGCTTTTTTATTGAGTTTTACCTCTTCGAGCGTGAGTAATTACTTTTGGTTCTCCCCGGAATATTGTGAAAGAAACCGAAATTTTGAAGGTGATGGGGGCTGTACGGCCCCCACCACCTTCAAAATTTCGAACACTTCACACCAAAAACGGT
>JABWBV010000786.1 GCA_013359445.1 Anaerolineales bacterium
GGCGGGGGTGGTTTTGTATTTGTACAGGCCGAGAGTGAAGTCGCGCGGGCGGGGAATCATGGACGGCGCGGCGGGGCCATCGCCTTGCCCGGCGGGGCCGTGGCAGAGGGCACAGCGTTCGGCGTATACTTGCGCGCCGAGGGGGGCGTCCGCGGGGAGGGCGTCGGCGCTGGGGGGCCAGGTGAGGGCCTGGTAGGGGGCGGGGTTCCAGGGTTCGGCAGGGGCGGCGTATCCAACGCGGGCGTAGAGGGAACGTCCGGCGTCGAGGAGGAGGAGGATCAGCAGGCTGACGAAGACAATGCGTTTGCGGGAGGCAATGAGCCAGGGCCAAAAAGATTTCATGAGTTTCTCCAGAAATGGGTTTAGATGAATAGAGGATCACAGAGACGGTAGTGACGATTTCAATCGTTTGCCACCCCGAACGACTGAAGGCGTCACTACAAAAATGGGACCGAATTTAGATTTGTGCGCGGCCGCGGGCTTTTTCGGGGAAGCGCATGTCCATTAGCGAAACGCCTATGCCGTAGGTGACAAATTCGCCCGTGGGGCGCACGGTGATGACGGAGGCGGTTTTCAACATGGTGGTGTCTTTTTCCGTGCCGCGGAAAAGTTTGTGCAAGATGTCGGCGGGCAGTTTTTCCGCGTCTTGTACGGTCGCCTGCCCGGAGAAAGTGATCGTCGCGGCAGGGATTTGAATCCACGGCATGAACGGGATGCTTTTGGGAATGGCAATTGTGAGGGAGACCGATGGGTTTTTTGCGATGTGGCGGGTTTTCCAGGCTTGTTTCTGCGTGCTGATGTACAGTTGGCGGTCATGGACGATGTAGACGATTCCTGCGGTGCGGGCCTCGCCTTTGGATGTCACCATGCCAAGCACGGCGAATAAGTTTTTTTCGATGGCGTTCCAAACGGTTTCGGTGGGGATTAAGTTGGTCATGGAAATCTCCTTTTGAGGTCAGTAAACCGAACAGTGTTCGGTGCGGGTTAAAAAAATTTATGCGGCGCGTAAGCCTTCAGTAAAGCGTTGTAAAGCCCATCGGTTGACCGTTTCAAAATCAAACGGCGTACTTTGGAGGGCGGTCAGTTGAAGCATCGCCATGCCGTGCACTATCGCCCAGGCCGCGTAGGAGGCAGAGAACGCATCCATCTCTGTATTCACCATGTAGCCGGTGTCCATCGCATCTTGAACGGCTTGCAACAGGACGGCAAAAGCTCCGGCGGGTGCGGGCGGAGCTTCGGGATTCAGTTCGGGGGGCATGGGCATGTAGGTAAATAGCACCAAAAACTCTTCCCGGTTTTGCACGGCAAAGCGGATATAAGCCAGCCCCAGTTCGACCATCCGTTGCTCGATGGGCAGAGTTGGGTCCACCGCTTTCATATAGTTTTCCAGGCGATCCCCGGCCATCGCACAGAGTGTACCGATGATTTCTTCTTTACTGCCAAAATATTCATACAACCCGGCGGCGCTGTAATCAATTTCCTGCGCGATCTTCCGCATGGAGATGGTGTCCACGCCACCTTCCCGAATCATTTTTCGGGCGGCGTTGAGGATGGCATCTTTGGTGCGTTCGTGGCGGCGGGCGCGGGGTGGGAGATTTTCGTTCATGATGGTTTACCGAGCAGTGTTCAGAATTATAATGGTGTTTTGGGAGGTGTCAAGGGGCTTGGAGGGTATTTAAAAACCGGAACTTTTCCCACTCAAAACGGTACAACCTTCAAGATGTAATAATTGCGTAATCTTTCGGTAAGAATTAATGATTACTCTTAAAGAGACGAGATTAATTGGAGCGAAACCTGAAATTTTGAAGGTATGGGGGGATAAACATTCCCAATACCCTCAACATTTTGGCCATTTCCCACCAAAAACGGAAGAGCCTATTCAATAAAGGGGCACAGTAAGGTTCTATCCACACTTTTAGGAGAAAAGAATATGTCACAAAAATCAAAAACACCGCTATGGATTTTCACCTTTGTATTTGTGTTGGCCGGGGTGCTCATGTTAGGCGTAAGCAGTGCCAATGCAATCATCGGGGTTGAGGCTAATTTTGCAGTCCCGCGCCCAACGCGCGGAACACCGCTCCCAAGAGCAACGCCCACCCCTATCGCAGGTACTACCCCTACCGCAACGCCATTGCCCGGCGGCGGCGGCAAGGCGGCG
>JABWBV010000173.1 GCA_013359445.1 Anaerolineales bacterium
ATCCTGGATACTCTGCGGGAGAGAGGGCCATTGCAATCTGCGGACTTTGAAGATCGGGCGGTGGTGCCATGGGAACCGGGCCGATGGTGGTCGAGCCAGAATGTGAATATGATGTTGGAAATTTTGTGGGAACAGGGGCAAATTTTAGTTTCCAACCGGGATGGCACCCGGCGCTTTTGGGATATTCCCGCGCACGTCCTGCCGGAGCTGACCACGACGGAGCAGATTTCCGAAGAGGAAATGGTGCGCCGCGCGGCGGTGATTGCCATCCGGGCGTTGGGGGTGGCGACGGAGAAACAGATCAAATATCACTTTACGCGAGGGCGGTATCCGGGGTTGGGTAAGGTGTTGAAGGATTTGGTCAAAGAAGGGGTGTTGGTGGAAGCGGAGGTCGTGGAAGATCGGGAGAGGTCTGCGTATTCGGCGCCCGCGGGGGTCTGGTATCTCCACGCGGGGGACTTGCCCTTGCTGGAGCGGTTGCACGCAGACGACTGGGGTCAGCGTACCGTTTTGCTTTCCCCCTTCGATAATTTGATGTGCGACCGGGCACGGACCGCGTGGATGTTCAATTACGATTTTCGTATCGAGATTTATGTGCCCGCGGCCAAACGGAAATATGGGTACTACGTGCTTTCGGCGCTGGGCGGGGACCGGTTTATTGCCCGGCTTGACCCCCGCATGGATCGCAAAACGGGCGTGTTGACCCTGAACGCCATCCACGCCGAGCCGGGGGTGGAGGTGAACAGCCAAACCGGCCTCGCCCTTGCGGGGGCGGTGCAGGAATTGGGAGAATTTTTGGGTGCCACGCACATTGCCTTGAATGGCTCCGTGCCCGATGGATGGCGCAAAGCCCTGGCATTTTAGGGGACTGTCAAAATTTCGCCAAGCCCAATGCCACATTGTAAGCAAACGATAATCTTTTTTCGCTAAACTGGGAATAAAATTAGTCTGGGTTCGTCTTTAGCCCATAGACCCAAGCGCGTGGGGGTTCGCTCCCGCGCTTTTTTGATTTTGACACTGGCAATCAGGTTTTTACAGGATGACACGATGAACAGGTTTCGCTCTCGTTTTAATATGCGGCAAAAATTAGCTGTGGTCTTTATGTTGGTGGCCCTGGTGCCACTCTCGCTGGTGACGGCGATGAACACCTATAGCGCCCGCCAAATCTTAATCAACGACGCCAATCAAACCCTGCTGACTGCCGCGTTAGAAACCGCCAACTCGTTGGACGCGTTTATGCTCAACAACTTGGAAGCCATCCGAGCCGAAGCGCAGTTTCCCATCCTGCTCGATTATCTCTCCCTGCCCACCGACCAACGCATGGACAGTGAAGAAGAACAAACGGTTCTCGCATTCCTCAACACCCTCACCCGCAAAGACTCCCACATCTCTTCCTACGCATTGTTAGATGCCAAAGGCCTCAACCTGGTCGATACCGCCGCCGAAGAAACTGGGCTGGACAAGTCAGATCGACGCTATTTCACAATTTTTGTCGGACAAGCCAACCTTCGCACTTATGTTTCCCCCGTCCAGTTTTCCCCCACCACCGGGGACCCCTCCTTGTATTTTAGCAGTCCGGTCATTAGCCGAAGCGGACAACTCTTAGGCGTGTTGCGGGTACGCTACCAGGCCACCGTCCTTCAGGATTTGTTGGAAGAAAAAAACGGGATCGTCGGCACGGGGTCGTTCGGGGTCCTCTTCGACGAACATCATATCCACCTCGCGCATGGCATCGCCCCCGAAGTCAACTACCTGCCAATCACCCGCATGTCCGCGCAAGACTACCAACTATTGCAAGAAGCCAACCGCCTCCCGGACCTGCCCGAAGAGGAACTGTATGCCCTACAACTGGACGCGCTCTCCACCAACCTCTCCGCCATGCGCGCCCAACCTTTCTTTGAAGCCCAAGATGTCGCCACCGAAGATGAAATCAACCAGGTCGCGGTAGCCGAAATGACCTCGCGCCCGTGGGTGGTTGCCTTTTTCCAACCGCAGGAGGCCTTTCTGGCCCCCATCGAAGCCCACGAACGCAACCCTCTTTTTCTCCTCCTGGTTTTGGGCCTCGCCGCCATTGTCGGAGCCTTTTGGATGGGCAATTTTCTCGGTCAACCCATCTCCCTGCTCAGCCAATCGGTGGCCCAATTCACCCGCGGGAACATGAATGCCCGTTCAGATATCGAATCATCGGACGAGATCGGCGTACTCGCCAAGAGCTTCAACCGCATGGCCGAGCAAGTCGGCACCTTGCTCCACGGCCTGGAAGACCGCACCTACGAACTGGAAAAAGAAGTCGCCACGCGCAAACAAACGGAAGCCGCCCTGCGCGAGAGCGAAGCCCGCTATCGCTCCACCGCCACCCTCACCAACGACTACATCTACAGCCTGACCGTGACCCCCGCCGGGGAATTTAACGTAGACTGGATGACTGGCGCGTTTCTCCCCCTCACCGGATACACCCCCGAAGAAGTCGAACACCTAGGCGGGTGGAGCACGCTCGTCCACCCCGACGACCTGGCGTTTTACCTCGCCAAACGCCAGGAACTCCTCTCCCTGGGCAAAACCGATGTAGTCGAATATCGCATCGTTACCAAAGAAAACAAAACCAAATGGATTCGCGACCATCGCCGCCCCACCTGGGACGAAGCCCAAAAGCGCGTCGTGACCATTTTAGGGGCCGCCTACGATTACACCGTCCGCAAAGAAACGCAACTCGAACTGGGCAAACTGGCCGCCATCGTCAAAAACTCCGAAGATGCCATCTTAAGCGCCGACCCGCGCGGCATCGTGGTCAGTTGGAACCCCGGTGCAGAGCGAATGTTTGGCTACAAGGCCGAAGAAGCCATCGGCAGGTTTTTACCCGACCTGATCGCCACGGAGGAGCATCAAGCCAGAGCCACTGAAATTTTCACCTCGCTCGTGTGTGGTGCCCCGGTCATGTTATCCCACACGCTCAGTTTTACCAAAAGCGGCCAACGGATCGATGTCTCAGCCACCTTCTCGCCCATCACCGACGCGGAGGGCAATCTTACGGCCATTTCAACTATTTTGCGCGACATCACCGAGATCAAAAAAGCAGAGCGCGACCTGCAAAATGCCAAAGAAGCCGCCGAGGCCGCCAACCGGGCCAAAAGCGCCTTCCTCGCCAACATGAGCCACGAACTCCGCACCCCGCTCAATGCGATCTTGGGGTTCAGTCAATTGATGGCGCGCGATCAGAGTCTGGCCCCCGATCAGCAAGAAAACCTGCAAATCATCGTCCGCAGTGGCGAACACCTTTTGGCACTGATCAACGACATTTTGGAACTCTCCAAAATCGAAGCCGGACGCACCGCCTTGCGCGAGACCACCTTTGACCTGCACAACCTGCTCGGCGATTTGGAAGATATGTTCCACCTGCGCGCGGCCAACAAAGGCCTCCACATCATTCTGGATCAAGCCGAGGCCCTGCCCCGCTACATCCGGGCAGATGAGGGCAAACTGCGCCAGGTGATGATCAACCTGATTGGCAATGCGGTGAAATTCACAAAAGAAGGCGGGGTTTCGATCCGAGCCAGAACCATGGAAGAAAATGAGAGCTACCGTCTTCGGATTGAGGTCGAAGATAGCGGGCCGGGTATTGCCCGGGAGGAGCAAGCCGGGTTGTTCAAGGCGTTTGTTCAAACGCAAGCAGGGGTGGATGTCAAAGAGGGGACCGGCCTCGGGCTTTCGATCAGCCAGCAGTTTGTCCAATTAATGGGTGGGGAAATTCGTGTCGAAAGTGAAAGCGGACAAGGGTCCATCTTCAGCTTCGAGGTCCCCATCCAATTAGCCAGTGCCAGCGATTTAATTGTGGAAAAACCACCCCGCAAGGTCATCGGTATCGAGCCGGGGCAACCGGCCTATCGCCTGTTGGTGGTGGAAGATCGGGAAGAAAACCGACGCTTGCTCGTGCGGTTGCTCCGTCCGTTCGGGTTCGAGATTCGAGAAGCGGTCAACGGACAGGAGGGCATCGAAATATGGGAGGCATGGGACCCGCACTTCATTTGGATGGATATGCGAATGCCCGTGATGGGGGGGTACGAAGCTACTCAACACATCAAAGCCACCCTGAAAGGGCAAGGCACCGTGATCGTGGCCCTCACCGCCAGCGCGTTTGAAGAAGACCGTGCAATGATTTTATCCGCAGGGTGCGATGATTTCATCAGCAAACCGTTTCGCGAGGCGGAAATTTTCGAGATGTTGACCAAGTACCTCGGCATCCGTTTTCTCTATCAGGATACCCAGACCGAGCTCCTCCCGGCCCCCGCCTCTTCCGGGGAGATTGGGCTGGATGGCATTCCCAGCGGTTTGCTGACCCAATTACATCACGCGACCGTCCAGGCGGATATCGACCGGGTGGTTGCCCTGATCGGGCAAATCGAACCCTTCAACCCCCAGGCGGCGCGGGGATTGGCGGAGTTGGCCCAGAATTTCGAGTACAATCAAATTATCTGGTTGACGCAAGGGGTTGGGGAAACGGGAGGGGACTAAGATATTTTGGTGCTCCCGTTTGGGGGTGGAATGGTCAGTTGAACCGTTTTTTCGATGAAGGCCGCGCTCAGACGGTGCGGCAGTTTTTTTTGAGGAGATGTAATTACGCAATGCACATGGATGATGATGGCGCTCCGCATGGAAATATTTTGGTCGTCGATGACACCCCCGCAAACCTCCGTTTGCTGGCCGGGATGTTGACAGAACACCATTACAAGGTTCGCCCGGTCCCCAACGGAACCCTTGCGATAGGCGCGGCCCAAGCCGCCCCCCCCGATCTGATTCTCCTGGACATCAACATGCCCGGCATGAATGGCTATGAGGTCTGCAAGGCGTTGAAATCCGCCCCCCAAACCCGCGATATCCCGGTCATCTTCATTAGTGCCCTGGACGAGGTGACGGACAAAGTGAAAGCTTTTGAGGTGGGCGGCGTGGATTACATCACCAAACCTTTTCAATTTGAAGAGGTCATGGCCCGCATCGAAACCCACCTGACTTTGCGGTGGTTGCGCCAAAAGTTGGAAGAGGCCAACCAGTATTTAGAAAAACGCGTTCAGGAGCGCACCGCCGAACTTGTGCGCCTGCATACTGCCTCAGACCGATTTGTGCCCCAGGAATTTTTGAACCAATTAAACAAACAGACCATCACCGAAGTCCACCTGGGGGATCAGGTTCAGCGGGAAATGACGGTGATGTTTTCAGATATTCGGAGTTTCACGACGCTGTCCGAACAAATGACGCCCCAGGAAAACTTCAACTTTCTGAACAATTACCTCAGCCGAATTGGCCCGATCATTCGCCAACACAAGGGCTTTATTGATAAATATATGGGGGACGGCATCATGGCGCTGTTTCCCGAAGGCATTGATTGTGCCCTGGATGCCGCGGCAGGAATGCGAAAAGAAATTGCCTACTACAATCAAACCCAGCTTGCTTCCGGCAAGCCCCAAATTCGCGTCGGGTTTGCGATCAATACGGGCAGTCTGATGTTGGGGATTTTGGGGGAGGAACGCCGCATTCAGGGGACGGTGATTTCGGATGCGGTGAATGTGGCCTCGCGTCTGGAGGGGTTAAACAAGCTGTACGGCACCACACTCCTGACGACGCTAGAGACCCTGTCCAGGGTCCGTTACCCCGCACAGGTTCATTATCGCATCATTGATCGGGTACGGGTCAAAGGAAAAAATCAGGCTACGGTGATTTGTGAGGTGTTCGATGGTGACCCCGACGAACGATTTGCCCAAAAACTAGCAACAAGGGACTTGTTTGAGCAAGGTTTGAATCTGTATGCAGAAAAACAATTCCCGGAAGCCTCACGGGCCTTTGAACAAGTGCTTGAACAAAATCCCCACGACCAGGTCGCCCACCTTTATCTGGAAAGAATCCGCTTACGCGCGCTGGATGGGGTCACCGAAAGTTGGAGCGGCATCGAAACGCTTCACGATAAATACGAGTGACCCTACCCTAACTCGCCTAAATCCATCTCCAAAAAGGCCGAAACCACCCGGGGATCAAAATGCGTGCCGCTTTGGGACAACAGGTGGGCGCGTACTTTTTCGGACGGCCACGAGGCACGATAGGGGCGGTCCGAACGGAGGGCATCCCACACATCCACAATGGCAAAAATCCGCGCCGCCAGGGGAATTTCTTTTTCTCTTAAGCCGCCAGGATACCCGGAACCATCCCATTTTTCGTGGTGACGATGGGGAATGTCCAGTGCCGGGCGCAGTTTTTCGATGGGGTAGAGCATTTCGTAGGCATAAACCGGGTGTTTTTTCATCAGTTCCTGCTCTTCAGGGGTCAATTTATCTGGTTTGAGCAGAATCCGGTCGGGAATCCCCATTTTGCCAATGTCATGCAATAACGCGCCACGCCGAATATGATTCAATTCTTCGCCTTCGTACCCCATTTCGCGCGCCAGCCGGACGGTGAGTTCCGTTACCCGTCGGGTGTGGCCTTCTGTTTCCTGGTCGCGTAGTTCAAGCGCCCGCGCCCACCCTTCCAACGTCACATCATACGCCTGGGCCAGCTCAAAGTTTGAGCGTTGAAGGTCGTGGAATAAACGGGCGTTCTCAATCGCAACAGCCGCCTGGTTGGCGAAGGCAGTCAGGATGTGCAAATCGCGCTGGGTAAAAGCCCCCGAACGAATCCGATTATCCGCATAAATTAACCCAGTCACAAGGCCTTTCACCTTCAGGGGCACACACAGAATCGAGCGCAGGTTATAAATCGCCACACTGTGCTGGCTAAAAAAGCGCGGGTCCTCTTGAGCATTGGTCGTTAAAACCGGTTCCCCTTGCTCTGCCACCCGATAGGCAATTGTCGAGCTGATTTTAAACTCTTCTTCTTCGAGCGTTCCGCGGGCCATGTTGCGTGCGACACGAAACTCCAACACCCCCTGTAAATTCGACAACATCAAAAACCCACGTTCGGCTCCAGTGAGGCTGATAATCGTATCCATCACCTCATTTAGCACAGTCGTTAAATCAAGCGAGGAGTTGATCACCTTACTGACATCCACCAGTGCATACAATCTTTCTAATTCTTGATCTTGCTCGGCAGAATTTTTAACCAAAAATTTTACGGAATTGGAAAGGTGCGCCAGGCCGTGGAAGATTTCGCGCGGCAGAAGGACCCCACGGCGCGCCAGGGTTTCGCGTTGCAGTTCCAACATATTGTTGAGGCTCACCGCCAATTGATGAATTTCCCGCAATTGATCCGTATTGGAGTTATTCGCATGAAAATCTTGCATTCGTAAAGTATCCTTCAATCACAGGCATTTCGCAAGTTCTTATCGCGTACCCTTGTGGCAATTTTCAGCTAAGAGTACCACTTGAGCCAATGAAAATCCGCATGTTCCATCGCGCAAGCTCCGGTTAAAATAATCACCTTATATTCAATTTGCGACATATTTTAGCGATTGCCCATTATATATCATTCAACTTCAAAATTTAACCCGACCTCCCTCCACAGTCCTATTCATTTTCCCCCATTTGCACCATGTTCACCCTCCCCACCTTCCAAACCGCCCAAACCAGACTTCACCCCCACCTCGTCCCCACCCCAATGACCTACGCAACCCCGGCCCACCTGCATCTCAAGTGGGAAAACCACCAACCCACCCATTCTTTCAAAGTGCGCGGGGCCATCAACAAAATTCTCGCCATGCCCAGCCTTCCCCCCCTGTTGATCACTGGCTCCGCAGGAAACCACGGGCAAGCGGTCGCCCACGCCGCCCAAATAGCCAGCCAAAGCACCCCCACCCAAGCCTGGGTCTTTGTCCCGGAAAACACCCCTCACGTCAAAGTCAACCGGATGATAGCCCTGGGCGCCAAAGTGGAACGCGTCCCCGGTCTGTTTGCGGACGCGGAAGCGAAAGCCATCCGCACCGCGCGGGAACACGGGGTCCCCTTCATCTCCGCCTACAACGACCGGGACGTGATCGCCGGAGCCGGAACCATTGCCCTGGAAATGCTCGCGCAAACCCCCACCCTGACCCGGATTCTCGTCCCCGCGGGGGGTGGGGGCTTAATCTCCGGCGTGGGGCTGGCGGCCAAAGCGGTGAATCCCGCCATCGAAGTCATCGGCGTGTTGGCCGAGGCCTCACCCTATCTGTATCATCAGTTCTACTACGGCCACATGCGGGATGTAGAGGAACACCCCACGCTAACCGATGGGCTCGCCGGCGCCGTCGAACCCGGGTCCATCACCCTGGATTTAATCACCCAAGCATGTGACGCCATCGTACAGGTTACGGAAGCGGAGGTCGCAAACGCCATCGCATTTTTATACCGGGAATTAGGAGAAGTCGTTGAGGGCAGTGGTGCAGTCGGACTGGCCGCGGTCATGGCAGGCAAAATCCGCACAGACGACCGCGTGACCGGCACCATCGTGAGCGGCGGGAATATTGACCCGGAAAAATTGGCGCACATTTTAGCGCACATCCCAACCCCATAAGGACAAATTACCCAAACAGGCCTCAAAAAATCTGCTTTGCGCCTCGGCATTTCACCCCTGGGCGAGAACACAGGATCAACATGAATATTTCCCTGTTTGGTATAATTGTGCGAAATATCACGACTTCAGGGTTTCTACTCACGATGAGTAGATAGTTCCGAAAAAAAAGAGGAGGAGAGGTACATCCCCATCTTTTTTTTCCGAGTTCCACCTCATTAAGCGTGAGTAATTACACTTCAGGAGTTTACCCCATGGATTTTAATTTATCGAAAGAACACCTCATGGTGCAAAAGATGGTCCGGGACTTTGTTCAAAAAGAAGTCGGCCCAATCATCAAAGAGTACGACCGAAAACAAGAAATGGCCCCCTTCATCCTCCCCCGGATGGCCGAATTAGGCATTTTGGGGATCAACATTCCGGTGCGATATGGCGGGCAAGGCTTCGACTATATTGCGCTTGGCCTGGTTTGTGAAGAACTCGAAGCGATGGACAGCACCCTCCGCGTGGTCATGTCCGTCCACATGGGGTTAAACTCCATGGCAATTCTGCAATGGGGAACCGAAGCGCAAAAACAAAAATTCCTCGCTCCGCAAGCCCGCGGCGAAAAATATGCCTGCTTTGGCCTCACCGAACCGAACGCCGGTTCTGACGTCGCCGCGATGACCAGTACCGCCCGCCGCGATGGGGATGAATACATCCTCAACGGCGAAAAAATGTGGATTTCCCTCGCTACCAAAGCCCACAACGCCCTGATCGTGGCCCGCACCCACGAAACAGAAGACCCCCACGACGGGTTAACCGCCTTCCTCATGGAAATGGACCGCCCCGGCATCAAAACCGGCGACATCCACGGCAAACTGGGCGTTCGCGCTGGTTCCACAGGGTGGATTTCCATGACCGATGTCCGCATCCCTGTCGAAAATCGCCTGGGCGAAGAAGGAGAAGGCTTCAAAATTGCCATGTCCTGCCTCGATAACGGACGTTATACCGTTGGCGCTGGGGCAACCGGCTTGATCCGCGCCAGCCTGGAGGCCAGCGTCAACTACTCCCACGAACGTAAAACCTTCGGACGCGAAATTGGACGCCATCAGTTGATGCAACAAAAAATCGCCCATATGGTGCGCGATTACGAAATGGCCCGCCTGCTTTACCTGCGTGCCGGATGGATGAAAAACATGGGCATGCGAAACACCAAAGAAACCTCGCTTTGCAAATGGTTTGCCACCGACGCCTCTTTTGAAGCGGCCAACCAGGCCATCCAAATCCACGGAGCCTACGGCTATAGTGACGAATACGAAGTAGAGCGCTACCTCCGCAACTCGCGCGGCGCCATTCTGTACGAAGGCACCAGCGAAATTCACCAACTCATGCAGGGCGGATATGCCCTCGGCTATCGTAAAGATGGCGCGTTGCGATGCGAACTCCCCGCATACGACGAAGACTTTTGGAACAACGAAGCATGACCGTAGTGCGCTATGATTTTGAGTTCCGCGCACCACGTCCATCTTCTGCAAAAATTCTCACCCCCCCTATCCCCCACCCTAACATCCTTTGATTAGGAGGAGCAATCTCAATATGAAAATTGTAGTCTGTGTCAAACAAGTCCCCGACACCGCCGCAAAACTCACGGTGGTGAACGGAAAAGCATCCTGGGGCGATGCCGCCCTCGTCATCAACCCCTGGGATGAATACGCCGTCGAAGCCGCCCTCACCCAAGATGGCGCCGAGGTAGTCGCCCTCAGCATGGGCAACGAATCCGCCCTGGATGCGCTCAAACATGCCCTCGCGATGGGCGCCAAAGAAGCCATCCTGGTTTCCGACCCCGCGCTGGCCGGAGCCGACAGTCAGGCCACCGCCAAAGTTCTAGCCGCCGCTGTGAAAAAAATTGGTGGTGTAGACCTTGTCCTCTTTGGTCGCCAGGCTGTAGACAGTGACGGGGGCATCACCGCCGCCCAAACAGCCCGCGTGCTTGGCTGGCCGATCCTCTCCCTGGCCGCGTCCCTGCAAACCGGGGGAGGCACCGTCAAAGTCACCCGCTCCATCGAAGAAGGCCAACAAATGGTCGAAGGCAAACTCCCCGCCGTCGTCAGTGTCGTCAAAGACATCGGCGAACCCCGCTACCCATCTTTCATGGGCATCCGCAAAGCCTCCCGCGCCCAAATCCCTGCCTGGACTCTGGCCGATCTGGGCATCGCCGCCCCGACCGCAGTCGTCCGCTGGCCCGAATTGATGTCCCCCCCCCTCCGCGAAGTGATGTGCGAAACCATCACCGGGGGTAGCCCTGAAGAAATCGCCGCGATTCTGGCGGACAGAATCCTGGCGGAGAAAGTCATATGAGCGCCAAAATTTTTGTGTACGTCGATCATTTCAAAGGTAAAGTTCTGCCCACCTCCTGGGAAATTGTGGGGGCAGGCCGTACCCTGGCCGATCAGCTCGGCGGGCATGTCACCGCGATGGTAGTCGGGCAAAATGTCGAGGCCCTGGCCACTCAAGCCATTCAATACGGAGCCGACGAAGCCATCCTGGCCGACGATGCCGTCTTTGCCGATTACCGAGCCGAACCCTACGCGAGCGCCGTATCCAAAGCCGCCGCGGGGGCCGCCATCGTCCTCTTCCCCACCACCACGCGGGGGCGCGAACTGGCCGGGTTAAGCGCTATCGATCTTAACAGCGGTGTCATCACCGATGCCATCGCGCTGGAACTCCAAAACGGGAAAATCGTTGCCACCAAACCCGTTTATGCCGGGAAACTGCTCGCAAAAGTGACCTGTGATGCCAGCACCCAAATCGCCACCCTGCGCGCCCGCGCCTTTGCAATGCCCGAGGCCAACACCACCCGCGCGGGCACCGTCACCCGTCTCGAGACCGGCGTAAACGAAGCCGGGGTCGTCGCCAAAGTGACGGGCTACACCCAAAACGAAGGCGGCGTCTCCCTCACCGATGCCAATATCATCGTCTCCGGCGGACGCGGGGTCTCCAACAACCCCAAACTTGCCCCGCCTGCCGGGATGGATGACAAACAGGCCGAAGTCTGGCGGGCGCAGGAAGGCTTCCGTCTTGTCGGCGACCTGGCCTCTGTTTTAGGAGCGGCAGTTGGGGCGAGCCGTGCCGCGGTGGACGCCGGGTACATCCCCTATGCCAATCAGGTTGGGCAAACCGGGAAAGTCGTTTCCCCGAACCTGTACATCGCGTGTGGCATCTCTGGGGCAATCCAGCACCAGGCCGGAATGCGCTCCGCCAAAGTGATTGTGGCCATCAACAAAGATGCCGAAGCCCCCATCTTCAAACTCGCCCGTTTTGGCGTGGTGGGTGATCTTTTTGACATCGTGCCCGCCTTGACCAAAGCATTCAAAGATAAATTGGGGAAATAGGCCCCTATTCAGTCTGAGAAATTTCCAAAATTTAAAAAGATGGGTGGGCCTGTACAGGCCCACCCATCTTTTTAAATTCCCAGGTAGGATACATTTTTCATGCAAAATGAAAACCAGGGGAGTTTTAAGGGGGTAATTTTCCGCATGGGTTGGGTTTGGGCAAGGCCGCACGCGCACCACAAAAAGAGCCTGCACCAGCCTCACCGAGCATGGGACCGCTAAATTGAAGGCCGTCCGGGTAAAGCGTGATGGTAAATTCGTACACGTCAACGTCC
>JABWBV010000787.1 GCA_013359445.1 Anaerolineales bacterium
CAGCCCGGTCGCTTCGTTCAGCGCCTGCGCCATCACTTCCCCGCCCGTCACGATCACGTTCGCATCTACCGACGGCACAAACAACACTTTGATCGGGTGTTCCGCGGAACCAATGGGGGGTTCGGTCGGTTCGGGGGTGGGTTCGGGGGTATTGGTGGGAACTTCGGTCGGGACTTCGGTGGGGGCTGGGACCTCGGTAGGTTCCTCAGTGGGTTCAGCCATTTCTTCAGTGGCTACTTCGGTTGGGGCTTCGGTAGGCGTTGCCGCGGGGGTACAAGCGCCAAGCACAAAGCTGGCAATGACCAAAAGAGAAAGAATTGTCAACAGTTTTTTCATTGTTTTATTTACTCCTATGTAAAATAAAAAATATTGGTGAATGCACCAGAAATTGGATTGTCTGGGAGGTAATCAATTGTTTCAGCGTACCACCTCCTTTGAAAATAACTTCAAAGTGACCATAATTTGCATCATATCGCAGATGAAAATCCATGACAAGGAATGAAACTATCATTTTCGTCCAATAAAAATTTCAAAACACTATAATAAAGGTCTAATGCACACTCAGGTTAAACCCATGTCCCTCTCCTATTCTTCCGCCCTCGCTTATCTCAACCACTTTACCGATCACAGCAAAACCCACGCGGCCAACCTGGCCCCAGAGAATTTCAACCTCGCGCGGGTACGTGCGCTCATGACTGCCCTTGGCGATCCGCACCTGTCCTACCCGGTCATCCACATTGCCGGAACCAAGGGCAAAGGGTCCACCGCCGCGTTTTGTGCGGGCGCCTTACAAGCCGCCGGATACAAAACCGGACTTTATACCTCACCCCACCTTGTGGACTATACCGAACGCTTTCAGATCAACCGCACCCCCATCCTCCCCAACGCCTTCGCCGCCCTGGTCGAAGACATCCAGCCTCACGTCGCCCAAATCCCAGCCACCACCTCTTTCGAGATCGAAGCCGCACTCGCATTTTGGTACTTTGCCCGCCAGGATGTCCAAGCCGCCGTCATTGAGGTGGGGATGGGTGGACGCCTGGACGCCACCAATGTTGTCCACCCGGTGGTCAGCGTGATTACGACCATTTCGCTGGACCATGTTCCCATCTTGGGGCATACCGTCGCAGAAATCGCAGGGGAGAAGGCCGGCATTATTAAAGAGGGGCGTCCCGTCGTGAGTGGGCCACAAACGTCCCCCGCGCGGGCCGTGATTCATGCCATTGCCAGGGAGCAACACGCCCCGCTCGTGCAGGTAGGGGAACAGGTCACGTTTACTGCCGGGGCAAGCTATCCAGATAAACAACGCTTCCATCTGCAGTATCGGGAAGAAGCGCCCGTTGAACTGGAAATTTCTCTGCTCGGCCCCCATCAAATCGAAAATGCCACGACGGCCTATGCCGCATTACGCGTGGCACACGAACAAGGGCTGAGCCTGCCCGCGGACGCGATCCGCACGGGCTTCGCCACCACCGCCTGGCCCGGGCGCTTTGAAATTCTCACGCGAGACCCTGTCCCCCTCATTCTCGATGGCGCACACAACCAGGATTCGGCCCGTCGCTTGCGTGAAACACTGCACCTACTTTTCCCAGATCGCCCAGTGGTGTGGGTGTTTGGCGTGTCCGGGGATAAAAACGTGCGCGAAATGCTTGCCGAACTTCGCTCCGCCGGACCCCCGGAGATGCTGATTGCCACCCAATCTGCCCACGCCCGCGCGATGCCCGCCGCCCAACTCGCCGCCCTGGCCCAGGCAGTGGGGTTTGACGCGCGCGCCCACCCTCACCTTGCGGAGGCCGTTGCCCTCGCGCGAGCAACGGTTCCCGCCCACGGGCTAATCTTGATCACAGGCAGTCTTTTCGTCGTTGGCGAAGCCCGCCCTCTCCTCAAATTGGGGTAAGCCGCCCCTTCCTTAGTAACTCATGTTACGCACGGACTCGGTGCGACGCAGGTGCGACACGCACTTGACCCTAGAGAAAAGCCAGGATGAAGACTTCGGAGCCGAGATAAAAATTACTCGGAAGTGCGTCGCACCTTGCGTAACATCAGTTAGTAAGTGAACATCCAGAAATGACTTCCTTGCTCTTGCCGGATTGCCAAATCCG
Organism: Anaerolineales bacterium; assembly: GCA_013359445.1. Taxonomy (GTDB): domain Bacteria; phylum Chloroflexota; class Anaerolineae; order Anaerolineales; family JABWBV01; genus JABWBV01. The sequence goes on from JABWBV010000787.1 coordinate 2,100, forward strand.
GCAGGGTGGGATTTGGCAATCCCCACCGAGCAAAAGGGGAAGTTATTTTT
>JABWBV010000788.1 GCA_013359445.1 Anaerolineales bacterium
GCGGATTGTACAATCCGCCGTCCTGCTTTTTTCGAGGGCTATCCCTTTTCCACCGGAAACTGGATCTCCGTCAAATAATCTTCCGGCGCAATCCCCTCCCCCGGCCCGCGCAGGTAAATCTCCCGGTTCGGGCCGGTCATCGTGTACCCGTTCGCTTGCATCCACCCCATCAGCGCCTGATACGCGGGGGTAAAATCATCGTAGGGGCCGCGATATAGCAAAGAGGCCACCTCCGCCCCGGGCAGGGTCCGCCCCCGCACACGTGGGTGGGAGATGTCCGTATTGCCGGAAATGGGCACAGCGACTTCAACATCCACATCCTTTTCGCGATAACCTTCATCATAATAAATCGCCATCGTCGGCCCCGCGGGCGCGAGCATGTTCTGCCCCACCGCCGCGTAGAGTTCGCCAAACATGGGGCCAAGACTCTGATAGTTTTCCGCCACATCGCGGAGGCCTGCAACGCGCAGGGCTTCAACTTTTTTGATCACAATTTCATAAGCAGGCATGGGTTGTTTCTCCTGTTCGATCTGACGCAGGCGGGCCTCCACACGGGCCAACCGCGCCTGTTCTTCGGCCAGATTCCGCGCAATCTCCGCCCGCTTGAGGCGGAGCATCCCCCGGATTTGTTCCACAGACAGGTCTTCGTCCAACAACTCGGCAATTTGTTCGAGCGAAAAGCCAAGGTCTTTGAACGCCAGAATGCGGTTGAGCCGGGGAATCTGGTCGAGGGTGTAATAACGATAACTGGTAAACCGGTCCACTTCAGAAGGTCTGAGGAGGCCGATCTGGTCATAGTAGCGCAGGGTCTTAATCGGCACCTGGCAGAGTTTGGAAAAGTCGCCTATTTTGAGCATGGGGGGAATGGGGATAATGCGTAAGGAGTAATGAGTGAAACGTGAGACTTGATGCGTGATACGTGAAGCATGATGAAATAATTACTCGTCACTCGTCACGCATCACGCATCACGTTTCACTTCATCACATACGCCTGCCGAATCACTGTCTTCAACTTCTCCGGGGCCGTTTTTCGCGGGTCGCCGAGGTAAATCTCGTGATGCTTGCCGGAGAGAGTACCGCCCTGGGCGTGGATGAATTCGTGGAGGCGGGCAATGGTCGGGCCTTCGTCGGCGTAGGCGCCGAAATAGAGGATTTGCGCGGCCAGGCCTTCGTGGTAGGGTTCGAGGCGCATTTTGGGGAGGGCGGGGAGGTCCTTTTTCTTCCCGGCCTCGGCACAGGCGCGTTGAAACCGGTCGGGGGTCACTTCCGCGGGTTGCAGGATCATCATCGTCCAGTACCACGCGTCTTTGTTCTCCGTGCTAAACTCCCGCATATCGGGAACCCACCACAGCCCTTCGAGCGGCATGACAGCGTAGTTCTTCTCCACGTCTTTTTTGAGCGCAAACTTGATCGTATAGGCGACGCTGTACAACGCTTCCACGGCCTGCGCGTACACCGGAGAATCGTTCGGATTCCCCTGCCCATCCACCATCAAAAACGTCATTTCCGGCACGTTGACGGTTTCAAAGTTTTTCGACGGGGCGTAGAGATGTTTGAGGGTTTTTTTGAGGTCAAGGTCTTCCATAAGGCGGCTCCAATGGGTTGACTGGGGATTGGTTGATTGGTTGATTGGTGATGCTTGATACGTGATGCGTGATACGTGACTTACTCATTACTCATCACTCCATTACTATACCCCCTCCAGTAGCTGGAGAGTCAAGAGGCAAAACTGACACACTTTTTCAGTCAGGCTAGTTGGGGGTAGCCCTCAGTTGGAATACCCCATGCAGGCCGAAAGCAGTTTGTCAGATCAATTTGGAAACACGCAAAAACGGGTTAGGACATTTTGAATGGGGTTCACCCTGTTTGTGTTTTCAGACGCCGCCGAAATTTTCGGCATTCCCATACGGCTTTAAAAAAGCCCCGGTATGACGGGGGGGGGAGCCGGTTGCAAATTCCGTCAACGGGGGATGGTTTTTTGTATCTCCATTTTGAACGTATAACATCACGAAAAAGGACTTTGTTTTCTTGCTATACTGAGCACGGGAACAAATTGCGCTTTTTAAAGTTACCCGCTTCCGCCGGATTGCCAAATCCGGCGGGGGATTGTCGGCAAATTGCCGCGCAATCCCCCGCGCGCAACG
>JABWBV010000789.1 GCA_013359445.1 Anaerolineales bacterium
GTTCATGCGGGGGATGTAAGAGTCCTCATCGGATGCCGGTGGGCGGAGGATCGCTCGGGGAAGATTCAAATTACAGCGAAGGGCAAAGAGATACGGGCGGAGGTTGAGGCGGAGACAGAGCGGTTGTTCTTTGCACCGTGGGCAAGTTTGAATGAATCCGAGTTGGACGAATTGGCAAGGCTCGTAAATCAATTGCGTGAACGGTTGAAACAATAATAAACATGAAACCATCACCCTTCCATCCCTTCCGTTCCCCCCAAGCTCAAAGAGAATATCAGGCCTTCTATATGGAAAGATCAAAGGCTTGGCCGGTCGAGTCGGAAACAAATTTGCTCGAAACATCATCAGGGCAGACTTTTGTCCGCATTAGCGGTCAATCTACAAGTCCACCCCTAGTGTTGTTGCCCGGGAGTCAGGCCACATCCCTTACATGGATCCCAAACATCGCCGCCCTGTCGTCTCGCTATCACACGTATGCCCTGGATAGTATCTATGATTTTGGGCTGAGTGTCAGACGGCGGAAGATCAAAAACCGGGAAAACATCCTCACCTGGCTGGATGAAGTATTGACCGCCCTCATCCCTACAGAAACAATCAACCTCATGGGTTTGTCCTACGGAGGTTGGGTGGCGAGTCAGTACGCCCTTGGCCATTCTGAGCGCCTTCATAAACTTGTACTATTGGCCCCAGCTATGACCGTTTTACCAGTATCTTTCTCGCTCATCTTTAGGGCTTTGCTTACCCGCATCCCATTCGGAGAATTTCACAGGAAATTTTACTATTGGTTGCTTCACGATGCGGTACAAAGCGGAGAGCCAGGACAAACCTTTGTTGATGAAGCCCTCGCGGAGTGGAAGATAGCCGAAAGGTGTTTCGGCCCCATGCCTATCATTCCAGCAACCATCCTGACCGACAAAGCCTGGCAAAGTTTTCAAATTCCTGTTCTGTTCATGATTGGCGAAAGCGAAAAGATGTATCCCGCTGAAAAAGCAGTCAGCCGCCTTAACCGCGTCGCGCCCCAGATCGAAACTGAAGTCATTCCCCAAGCCGGTCACGATTTAACATTTGCACAGGCGGAAATGGTGAACGGCAGGATCCTCGATTTTTTGGAATCTCGCTAAGTGCGCGCCTTGTTTGAGTTGTTACCTTTCATGGATCGATACTCCATCCAAACCAATAGATCACTATGATACCCATCGCCAAAACCCACCTTATCCTCTACGTCAAAGAACAGGCCCATAGTACAGCGTTCTATTCCCACACACTGAATTGCGAACCGTCCCTAAACGTTCCTGGCATGACCGAATTTGCCTTATCCGAAACCTGCGTGCAGGGCCTTATGCCCGAATTGAGAATCAAAAGCCTACTAGGAAATCGCCTCCCCAATCCCGCACAAGCGGCCGGCATTCCACGCACCGAACTCTACCTGTATGTATCGAATCCGCAAGCTTATCATCGGCGCGCCCTTGAAGCAGGTGCGACGGAATTAAGCGTGCTAGCTGATCGTAATTGGGGCGACCGTGTCGCGTATAGTCTTGATCCCGATGGCCACGTGCTGGCTTTCGCAGAAAATATCTTCAAAAATGAAGATGAGGAGAAAAAATGAAACCGTCTGGCGGCATCTTCGAAAAATATCCCAACCGCGGCACGTGGGGCGGTACATTCCAATCGTCGTTTATGACGCAAGGAGAACTTTATGACATCCATTAAAACAGTGGGGATCATCGGTGGGGGCGTAGCAGGACTGGCGGCGGGCGGATTGCTCGCGCGCGCGGGAATCAAGGTCAAACTTTTCGAGGCAAACGGAAAGATCGGCGGTTGTTGTGCAACAACGAACATCGGCGGGTACACATTCAATGATGGCGCGTTGTATCTCGCCCTACCAAATATGCTAGATCGCGTCTTCGCGAAGGTTGGGTTGGATCGCCCGTCTGTTTTGCCACTGCGAAAAATCACCGCGCCGCAGACCACGATTCTGCCCAACGGCGACAAGGTCACATTTGGTGATGGCTTGCGTGTGACCGTCGAAAAGAAAAACGGCGCGGGGAACGAAGCCACCCTGAAAAAAGAATTGGACGGCATGATGAAGCGTTGGGAGCCAGCCCTGCGCCTACTCACCGAAGACATTCTTGTTCATCCGCTC
>JABWBV010000790.1 GCA_013359445.1 Anaerolineales bacterium
CCCCATCGAATACGAAGGCACCTTCCCCCTCCCCGAAGCTCAACTCGACCGCTTTTTGCTCCGCGTTCGGCTTGGCTACCCCTCCGCCTCAGATGAAATCGCCGTCCTCGAACGCCAACAGTTCCGCCACCCGCTCGATCAACTCGAACAACTCGTCACCGCAGAGGAACTCATGGCCGCCCAAGAAAGCATCAAAGGGATTTACACCGACAAAGCCATCAAACAATATATCGTCGACCTCGTCAACCACACCCGCACCCACGCGGAAGTCTACCTGGGCGCCAGCCCCCGCGGGAGCCTCTCCCTCTTCCGGGCGAGCCAGGCCCGCGCCGCCATGCTCGGGCGAGAATACGTCCTCCCCGACGACGTAAAAGCCCTTGCCGTCCCCGCCCTGGCCCACCGCGTCATCCTCAATCCCGCCGCCCGCCTCCGCGATGTCACCGCCGACGATGTCGTGCAAGAAATCCTCAACACCCTCCCCGTCCCCGGCGGCGACCTGCGCCCGACGAATTGATGTTTAAATTCTCGCTCTCCAGAATCATCGCCTCCCCCTCACAACGCGTGGTTTGGGGCTTGTTGGGGTTGTGCCTCCTTGCCCTCGCCATCACCGGCGCCGAAGTGTATTCCCGTCTGGCGTATGTGTGGGGCATCTTGCTGGCGGGAAGCTGGCTTTGGTCGGTCCTTTCCCTCCGCGGGCTAAAAATTGTCCGTCATCCGCGCTTGCGCCGGGCACATCTCGGTCAGATTTTTGAAGAACGGTTTGAAGTCCAGAATAATGGACAAATCCCCCGGCTTTGGTTGGAAATCAAAGACCTCTCGCCCCTCCCCGGCTCGCGCGGGTCGCATGTGGTCACATTGATCGGGGCACGCCAACGCCGTTCGTACCTCGCCCGATCCCGCCTTATGCAGAGAGGCATCTTCCCGTTGGGGCCAACTCAGATCGTCTCCGGCGATCCGTTTGGGCTGTTTCCGGTGGAACGGCAACTTCCGGTAGAAGAAACCCTGCTCGTTTACCCGATGATGGTGGACATCCAAACCTTCCCCAACCCGCCCGGCGTCCTGACGGGGGGCGAAGCTTTGCGCCAACGCACCCATTACGTCACCCCCAACGCCGCCGGAGTCCGCGAATACGCGCCGGGCGACTCGCTCAATCGCATTCACTGGCCCACCACCGTCCGCCGCGACAAACTGATGGTCAAAGAATTTGAACTCGACCCCCAGGCGGACATCTGGATTTTTGTCGATGCAGAAAAAGCCATTCACACAGCCATGCCCTATTCGGTGGCCGATTTGTCGAAAAATGTCTTTTTGCAGGAACAACTGGAAGAAATTAAACTGCCCCCATCCACCGAAGAATACGCCGCAAGTATCGCCGCTTCGTTGGGACGGTTTTATTTGCGGAAGCGCCGCGCGGTAGGGGTGGTGTTAAGCGGGCAATCCAATACGGTCCTCCCGCCCGACCGGGGCGGACGCCAATTGAACAAAATGCTGGAGTCGCTGGCGGTGTTTCGCGCAGAGGGCAAACTCCCCCTGTCTGGGTTGCTGGAAGCCCAGGCCCGGCACATCACCCGGGGCAGTACGGTGATTTTGATCACTCCCACCGTGCGCGAACAGTTCGCCTTCACCCTCGAATTTTTAAACCGGCGCGGGTTACGTCCCATTGTTGTTTTGTTGGACGCGGAAACGTTTGGCGGCGCACCTGGCTCCACCAAACTCGCACACATGGTTAAGGCGATGGGCGTGCCTGTCCGCAGGGTGGAAAATGGAAAGGATATTCGGGAAGGGTTGATTTCGCAGTTCTAACTTGTTTTTTAAACACAGAGAATGGGTATGATCAAAAGGCCACGGAAGTTTCAAAGAAACTTCCGTGGCCTTTTTGTTTGCTCAATTAATGCGCCTGACCCGTGCATGTCATTTCGACCGCAGGGAGAAATCCCTATGACGTGCGAAAGAATTGTTTCCCATTCGGGAGGACGCATGTGATAACCGTACCAGGGATTCCTCACTTCGTTCGGAATGACATATGCCTGATGTATTGGTTTAAATTTTTCTACCGTACATCTAAAAGCTAAAAGTTGACCAGTCATAGGGTAGACTGTGGTTTGCCAAAACCAACAACAGGAGAACCCCATGACTGATCGA
>JABWBV010000174.1 GCA_013359445.1 Anaerolineales bacterium
AAACTAAACCCCACCAAAGGACATCCTATGCTAACCATCGCCTATATTCTCAAAATGTATCCCCGCTTTTCCGAAACCTTCATCGTCAATGAGATTCTTGAACTGGAACGTCGCGGGATTAATGTCCGAATCTATTCCCTCCATAAGCCTGATGATGGTCGGTTTCACGCCAGCCTATCGCGCATCAAATCCCAGGTCATTTACGTTCCTCAATACCCAGAAATGGAACCGGATCGAATTCAAAATGCACACCGCACCCTGCGTCAGGCTCACCCTGAGGCCTACTTCCGGGTGTATACCCAAACCCAGGCAAAAGCCGACCCTTATGCGATCAAACGCTTTTTGCAAGCTGGATTCATTGCCGAACACATGCTCCGCAACCCCGTAGATGCCATGCACGCCCATTTTGCCTCCAGTGCCACGCGAGTCGCCAACCTGATCTATCATCTGATCGGCGTCCCATACAGCCTAACTGCCCATGCAAAAGACATCTTTCACGATAGCGTGCAACCGGCCTCCCTACGAGGAAAAATCCGCGACGCCCGTTTTGTCGTCACTGTTAGTGACTTCAACCGCTCCTATCTAGAAGAGATGATGGACGAGGAAACCGCGGATATTCGTCGCCTGTACAACGGGATTGACCTGCAACGTTTTCGCCCTTCCCGAACCCCTCGGGGGGGAAACCTGATCTTGAGTGTGGGACGCCTCGTGGAAAAGAAGGGATTCGACGTTTTGATCCGGGCCTGTTCTCTGCTGGCTGAATGGGGGCTAGAGTTTGAGTGTGAAATTATTGGGAAGGGCGATCATTGATTGATACCTACGGCTTGCAAACCCACGTCCGCCTCGTCGGTCCCAAACCACAGGAGGAGGTCCGCAAAGCCTATCAACACGCCGCCATCTTTGCCCTGCCCTGTATCATCGGACAGGATGGCAACCGAGATGGCCTCCCCACTGTGTTACTGGAAGCGATGGCGACAGGCCTCCCTGTCGTTTCCACCGCCCTGACCGGGATTCCCGAAATCATTGACGATGACGAAAATGGCCTGGTGGTGCCCCCTGGAGATGCTGAGGCTCTGGCGAAGGCGTTGGCCTCTTTGCTCGAAAACCCCACACTGCGTGAACGCATGGGCATGGCCGGACGACGCAAAGTCGAGCAATGTTTTGATGTCCGCAAAAGTGTCAATACCCTCCGCCGGTGGTTGATGGAACCTGTGGTCCCCAGCGACGCGACCCACACCGACTTACCCTCGCCCGATCTCCCCGAAGAACTTGTCTTTTCCACCCCTCTTTCTATTCAACAGGTTTTTGCAATCATATGAACATCCTCTACATTTCCGCTGACCGAGGCATCCCCGTTCGGGGACATAAAGGCGCCGCTGTCCATGTCCGTGCCCTCACTGCCGCATTTTCCCATTTGGGGCACACTGTCACCATCCTGACCCCTCGCCCTGGCCCGGCAGATGGCCCTGCACCGGCGGCTACGCTCCTCGAAGTCCCCCTTCCCGCCCTCCCCGCGGGGGTGGATGACCCCACCGCCCAGGAACTCCAGGCGCAAGCGTACAATGAACGCTTATTTGTCGCCGCCCATAAACACCTTGCCCAGGGCGGGTTTGACATGATTTACGAACGTTACTCGCTTTGGAGTGATGTGGGGGCACGGTTGTCCCAGGCTGTCTCCCTGCCGTTTGTGCTGGAAGTCAACGCTCCTTTGCGCGAGGAGGCCGCCAACTACCGTCACCTCGCCAACCCCGATCTCGCCGCCGAAATCGAAACCCGGCAATTTACCAACGCCCACGCCATCAGTGTAGTCTCCGGCACCTTGCGGGAATATGTGATAGGGCGGGGGGCAGATCCCGACCGAGTGCGTGTGCTGACAAACGGGGTGGATCGCGCCCGTTTTCACCCTGCCGTGCGCGGGGGGCGAATTCGCCATCAATTGAACCTGGGCAAACAGTTTGTTGTTGGGTTCGTTGGGCGGCCCCGTCCCTGGCATGATCTCGATACGCTCATTGCCGCTATCGCCCGCTTGCACCGCGAAAAACCGAACACTCACCTGCTGTTGGTCGGCGAAATGCCCGAGGATTTACCGGGCAAGTTCGCCACTCAAGAACTGCCGGCCTCCGCCGTCACGACGACGGGGGCCGTGCCCCACGACGACATTCCCGAATACCTCGCGGCAATGGATGTAGCGGTTTCTCCGCACCCCGCGTTAAATGATTTTTATTTTTCTCCGCTCAAATTGTTTGAATACCTGGCTTGCGGTGTCCCGACCATTGCCACAGACCTCGGCCAACCCGCCGAAATCATCCAGCATGGCAAAAACGGCCTGCTGTTCCCCCCGGGAGATGTGGACGCGTTGGCGACTCAGATTCGTTGGCTGATCGAGCACCCGGCAGAGGCGCGGGAGCTTGCCTGGGAAGGCGCGGTGGATGTACTCGAACATCATACCTGGGAGCAGAATGCCCGGAGCGTGATCGAGTGGGCGACCCCGCGCGGGATCATGCCCCCCGTGGAAGCCGAAAGGGATCAGGCTCCCGAGCCGGGTGCGCGCCCCGTCAAACTGCCAATCCTTGACCGGAAGTTGCGCCAACGACTGTTTCGGGCCACCCATCCTGAGCTTGTCGCCCCGTTTCTCGCCGAACATTTGCCCTTTTACAACCAACAGGGAACTTTGCAGGCCGTGGACGGTATTGCGGTTTTTAAGTACAAACCAGGCCGCCGATGTGTGCTGGCGTATGATCTGACTGGAAAAACCCGTGATGGGCAACCTGCCACCCAGCGCGTGATTGGCAAGGTGTTTCGCGACGAGCGGGGGCAACAGTTACTGGCTTTACAACAGTATTTGTGGGATCACGGTTTTGACGACGATGCTCCAGACCAGATCACCGTCCCGCGCCCACTCGCCTACATCCCCGAAATGCGGATGATGGTGCAGGGGTGCGCGCCGGGAACTACCTTCAATGATTTGGTGGTGGCAGGCGGGTGGCAGACCTCGAATTTGAACTATTGGACCACGCGCGGAGCACAGGCACTGGCTAAATTGCACAATCTCCCTATCCCGACGACAGGTGGTCACCCCGTTTGGATGCGGGAGCCGTACCTCCTCAACGACGAACGCGCCAGCCTTGACCGATTCGCTGAGGGGCTGGCGGACATACGTCCCGCCGATGCTACGCGGGTGTACGCTTTGCGGGACACCTTACAGCTATGGGCGGCTCAACTGCCCCCACTCCTAACGCCCGTACCCGTTCACCGGGATTATTACTATAGCCAGCTTTTGTTCAACGGTAAGCATTTGTCGCTGATTGACTTTGACCTGACGACGATGGGCGATCCGGCTTTGGATGTTTCAAATTTTGTGGCGCATCTTTTCTTTTTGGGGTTGGATCGGTTGGGTGATCTGCATGCTTTAGCACCCCAGGCGAATCGATTTTTGGAGGCGTATGCCTTTATCCATGGCGTGGATGTAGATTTCCTCCAGCGTTTTGCCTTTTACCAGGCCGCAACCCTATTCCGCCTGTTGCATGTGATCGCTCCTCGCCCAGCTTTAGCGCATCATTTCTACACACTTTATAACTTCGCTGCGTGCCATTTAGAATTCGCATGAGCGTTTTGAAAAGAAATCTTTGACGTTTTCGTCATGAACAAATTGGGTAAACGTTCAGACATTTTTGGAGAATCCTCCCAAAAAAAGGATGGCTATCCCCACTCATTCCTTTTTTCGGAACCTTCTTCCCCAGGCTGAAAAATTACCAAATTTGTAAACATGTTTGAGAAAATTATGAGCAAAAATCGGAAAAATGTCCGTTATATTCCGTTTTTAGGGATTGATGCGCGGTATTTGGGGTATCTCAAGCTGTACCGCCCCCTGCTAGCCGCGTCTGTGATCCTGATCTTTATGGTCGCTGGGCTGGAAGCGTTGGCCCCGTGGCCGATTAAAATTGTCGTGGATCATGTTCTAAAGGAAGAACCCTTTGCCAATCCCATTTGGCAGGCATTGGTGATCTGGGTCGAAGGCGACCGGCGCGTTCTAGCGGTCATTATCGGGCTTGGGTTGTTGGGCGTCACGCTTTTACAAGGGCTGGCTACTTTCACCTTTCAGTTTATTGATGGGGTGATTAAAGAACGCTCCGCCGTCCGCTTGCAAGCGGATGCTTTCCGCCATGTACAAACGCTTTCGGTTCACTACTTCAACCACACCCGGCAAGGGGGCATTCTCAAGCGGGTTAACGATGATGCGACACGCGTGATGACCGCTCTCGTAAGCAGTCTGGGGGATTTTTTGCTGAACACAGTTATGTTTATCGGATTTGCGGTGATTATGCTGGTGATTAACTGGCGTTTTTCGTTTATTGTGCTGGCATATGTTCCGCTGTTGCTGTATGTGTTTATCACCTTCCGCCGTAATATCCGTGCCACGGCCAAAGAGGCACGCACCTACGAAGGCGAAATGATGAACCTGACCCTGGAAACGTTGGGGGCGATTCGGGAGGTAAAAGCGTTTGGGCAAGAAACCGTTCAGCAAGCCCGGTTTGAGCACAAAGGGCAGGAGCGGCTCCGCGCCGGGTTGCGTTCGCTCCGCTGGGATGCGTCTTTCGATCCGGTTATTGACTTTATCCAGGCGCTGAGCACCGCGGCAGTCATCTGGTACGGCGTGTCTCAAGTGTTGGCCGGACATATGACTGTTGGGGATTTGTTAGTTTTTATGGCCTATATGAAAAGCATGTACAGCCCTCTACGGAAGTTCAGCCGGTTAACTGGGGACGTACAGAAAGCCGCCGCGGGTGGGGATCGGCTCGCAGAATTATTGGATACCCAAGCCGACATTCAAGATATACCGAATGCCCGTCCCATGCAATTGGCGCGCGGCCAAATCGTGTTTGAAAATGTGCAGTTTACTTATCCGGAAAGCCAAACCCGCCCGGTCTTGCAAGATTTCAATCTACGGGTGGAGCCTGGGCAGATCGTAGCTCTGGTGGGGCATACTGGTGCGGGCAAAAGTACCGTCCTCAACCTGCTTTTGCGTTTTTACGATTTGACGGGCGGACGGCTCACCCTGGACGGGCACGATCTTCGTTCTCTCCGTATGGCCGATTTGCGTAACCAAATCTCCGTGGTTCCACAAGAACCCGTGTTATTTGCCGCCACTGTGCGGGAAAACATCGCCTTTGGGCGGCCGGAGGCGAGTGAACAGGAAATCCTCCGCGCCGCCCAGGCGGCCAACGCGGACGAATTTATCCAGCGCTTGCCGCAGGGATACGCGACCTTACTCGGCGAACGCGGGGCGACCCTCTCTGGCGGTCAACGTCAACGCCTGGCGATTGCCCGTGCCCTTTTGCGGAACACCCCCATCCTGATCCTGGATGAACCCACTGCCGCCCTTGACGCTGGGTCCGAAAAATTGGTCATGGATGCCCTCGAACGCCTCATGCAGGGACGAACCACGTTCATCATTGCCCATCGTCTCTCGACTATTCGCAAAGCCCATCAAATCATTGTCCTTGACCAGGGCCACATCATTGAAAGGGGTACGCACGCCGAACTTATCCAAAAAAATGGAAGCTATGCCGAAATGGTCAGCCTGCAAACTCATCCCCAGAAAAACGGGCTTCCAGCCTCAACGTTGAGACCCATGCCTGCGTTATAGGAGTTTTTGATGTCTCGTCTCTTCCGGTTCTTTACACAAGTCGTTTTGATTAGTATGTTCATATTGCCACTCGTGGTCACCGTATCGAGTTTAGACGCGTTACTCTCTGCCTCGATGACGGTGCAAACGCAGGCTTTCCGATCGGATATCCAGGATCGCCCCCACTTATTCATATCACGCCCATCCTATGATGATCTTTTTGGTCAAACGATTAGGATGGATTTCATACCTTTGGAAAGTTTTTAATTGAATTCAATCGTGTAGCTGGTGTTTTTCATTTATCCCATTTCTTTTCTGATAACAAAGAGTCTCATCAAATTTGTTTGGAAAGTCATTGATACATCATCATTTTATTAAGGAGAAAATTATGTTTCAACCCATATCACGCGTCGTCATTGCTCTGATAATTTTTCTTTCTGGCATAGCACTAATGCCTTTTATTGCCTTGCCCACCGAAGCATTCCAGTGGCAAAAATACGCTGACGTATACGAAGAACCGGAAATCGTTGTCAATTATTATGATGGACAACCCGGTAGTTTCTTTCATTTTCAGGGAATCGGATTTACCCCGAACAGTTCTGTGGATTTGATGTCAAACAACCTGTCTCTTGGCTCTATAATTACTGACGGGGCTGGAAATTTGGAATTCCAAATTGATTCAACCAATGCTGAGATTGGAAGCTACTATATTTCCGTTTTGGACGGCAATATTTCCTTAACGACGCGTATTATGCTCAACGTCAATTCTCCCGTACGCCCACAGGAAGGTGCTGGCGAAATTTTCTTGCTCCCGGCTGGATCAGGGCTGTCAGAAATATTCTTGCCTACAATTACGCGATAAGCATACTTACTAACCTCCATCGCCATTGTTCATCAGCGCGGGTTTTGCTATCCAAGCCTGTGAACTCCCACTCACCCGTGTGGAATCATTTCTAGATTATTCCAGCCTCGAAACAGATGAGACTCTTTGAAATAAGCAATGGGGCAAATTAGGACTAAATTTATAGAAATTGGCATGATGTTCATCATGCCAATTTCTATGCTAGAAACCTAAATATTCCTCTCTAAAGGCTAACAGAAAGAACTTTCTAATTGAACCTTTACACTTATCCCCAAGACCTAAACCACGAACTATAGTGATCAAAGGCAAAAATAAATTTTGGGCTGGACTTTTTTGGTAGCTAGGCCAGTTCCATTTTGAGCCGCCCAATCTGTTCAAACAGTTCGGCTTCGCGGACGGCCTGCGCCTTTCGCTTTGCTGGGGGCCAAAGAACGAGGCCCCTTCCGTTAACGGGTGGGGCTTCCAGGCGCTGATTTTGTTGGGATGGACTTCCCGCATGCTCGCAATTTGGCTCGTGGTTTGGAGGCCATTGACGGCTTCCAACGCAACTTCAATTTTGAAGTAGGTGCTCTCTGCCTTTGAGGGGGGTAAGCGATTTGATACCCTTGAGGCGTGGTGTAGGTTTTGGGGAAAAGTATAACTTCCAGAGAAGTTCTTTCCGCGGCCTTGGTAATCCAAGACCCTGACCTTGCAAACTGGATCGCCTGGTATCAAGATTTGTATGCAGTATAAGCCCCCCAACAAGGCATGGGGTTTGTTGGCACGCCACGGTGGTTTTGCAGGGGAAAACGAACCGTGCAGAACGCCGTCCCCAGTTCACCGCATGAAACATTAACGTTTTTTGATCTATAAAAGAATTCTCAGGCAACGGATATACATATATCAATGCCCTTATCTTCAGGCTCAGGGATTTTTTTTTATAAATCCCCTCTTGTCAAACAATTTTTTATATAAGAGCGATGGCTTATCCACCTCAAGTATTAGGAGATAGATACAGGATTCTACCACGCATCTGTATCCAACCCCGCGATGAAAAAAATAAACGTGAAATTACTCAGCTTATCATTTGCAGTTATTGTGCCACTGATGCTTCTGTTTGCTATGGTCACCCAGGCTTCACGCGCCTCTGAACAAAGTCTGTCAGCGATGCAAACCACGGATGGCCTCCCCTGGACTCCGGGAGTAGAAGTAGGCGAGCCGGGATTAAGTTTCCGCTATGTAGAAACCTTTGGCGTCACAGAAGAACCCTACCTGATTGATACCGCCCACCTAAATGGCCCTCGTGGGTTGTTTATGGACAGCAATGATCATCTATTTGTCACCGAAGAACAAGGAAATCGCGTCCTCAAATATAATTTGGCTGGTGAAAACCTGATGGCTTTAGGACAGGCTGGCATGTGTTACACAGAAGACTATGTTTTTTGTAGCCCTCAAGATATTGGTGTAGATCAAGGTGGCAAGCTGTGGGTGGCAGATGGCAACCGGGTGGTGCAATACAGTTCGGAAGGTGTTTTACTTCAGCAATTCCCCGAAAGTGATCCCTGGGTTTCTGGCTCAGACAATGGACATTTTAATCAAGTAAGAGGCATCGCCTTTGATGGAAACGACTTGATGTATGTTTCAGATAGCAATAATCACCGGGTTCAAGTATTCGATGTGAGTGGAGGCACCCCCGTCTATAGTACAACGCTTGGCATTTCGGGGGTACCCGGAAGTGGGAATGATCACTTTGACACGCCCTATCGCATTACGGTGGACAGTAGCAATCGTTTATATATAGCGGATTCTGGCAATAATCGCATTCAACGGTGTACCTATGCCGGCAATTGGAGTTGTACGGTTTTTGATAGCGGCTTAGATCATCCAAATGGCGTGACTGTGGATGGCAGTGATAACATATTTATCGCCTCCTCAGATGGACGCATTCGGGAGTGCCCTGCGGCGGGAGCCTGTAGTGATTTTGTGACGGTCTTTTATGGCTTATATGATCTTGTCGTCGCCTCCAATGGGCACGTCTTTGCCGCCGCCACCTACGAGGATGTCATTCTCGAATTTGATAGCAGTGGGGGATGGGTTGGCGCCTTTCTTGGCGAGGAATTTGTGCCTTATTTGACGGATGGTTTTCACTATAACCACCCACGGCTTGCGATTGATAGTGAAAATAATATGATCGTGATTGAAGAAAACGGTCAACGACTGTTAAAGCTTGATCCTGATGGTAACCCTCTGTGGACCGTGGGGGTCCCAGGTGTGCAAGCTGAAGGAAATGATCATTTCAACTGGCCGCATGGTGTCGCAGTGGGCGAGGATGGACGAATTTATGTCGCCGATAATTGCCGGGTACAAATTTTTAGTGGAAACGGCGTGTATCTGGAGACCCTAGGTACGGGATGTGGCACAGGCGATTATGAATTCAATTGGGTCGCGGGCATCGCAGTGGATGCAAATAACTATCTCTATGTCTCTGATGCCAATAACCAGCGCATCCAAATTTATGACGACAATCAGGCTTTTGTGGCGCGCATCGGGATCACGGAAGAATGCGGGACCACCAATGACACTTTTTGTTGGCCAATTGGCATAGAAGTTGACGCGGCCGGAAACCTTTATGTTGCGGATGCTGGGAACGCTCGTGTTCAGAAGTTCAATAGCAGTTTTCAATGGGAAATGACGATTGGGACGCTCCAAAGTTGGGGCAACGACATCTCCCGGTTCGAATCTCCAGAAGATATTGCGATAGATACGGAAGGCCGCATCTATGTGGCAGATATTTGGAATAACCGGGTTCAAATTTTTGATAGCACTGGCGCTTACTTAACTACCGTAGGGGGCGAGTGGGGAAGTAAAAACAGTCAGTTCCGTTCGGTATCTGGCGTAGATTTAGATAGTCAAGGCAATCTATACGTTGCAGACTTCACGAATGGGCGTATCCAAAAATATTCCCCCGGTTACCCTGGCTGGGAGCAGGCAAATATCAATGGTTTTGGCGATTTTCGCAATCAGCAACTGCCCTCTTTAGAAGTATTCAATGGCGATCTTTATGCGGGAGCCTGGCAGTACGATGGGGTGATGGAAACCTCACAAATTTGGCGCACCAGCGACGGCACGAATTGGGAACAAGCCGGAGCTGACTTTGGGAACGGGGCCGCCGCATTAATCACCTTCAATAATCAGTTATATGTAGGAAGTTGGAGCGGGGAGGTGTGGCACAGTTCTGATGGCTTAACTTGGACCAATGTGTTTACCGATGGCTTTGGCGATGAGCATAACGGCATTGCCCGGTTCGCGGTCTTCAGTGAAACCCTTTATGCCAGCACTTGGAACGGGACAACGGGGACAGAAATCTGGCGAACCACAGATGGCGGGAATTGGGAGCAATTCGGGATGGATGGGCTGAATGGCGATCCCAATCATAGTGGGGCCATTTCAAGCGAGGTCTTTAACGGCCATCTTTATTGGGGAGTTGGAGATTGGGCCAATGGGACAGAACTTTGGCGCACGGATGGGCTTACAATCACCGCCGTGATCACAGATGGCTTTGGGGGGCCCAGTAACCAAGCCATCTCTTCCCTCACGACGTTTAATGGCTATCTGTATGCAGGTATGTTCAATGACACGAATGTACAGGTTTGGCGTTCCATGAATGGCACAGATTGGGTGCCCCTTATTACAGATGGGTTTGGCAGTTCAGGTTTGAAAGGTGAAGTGGGGATGGAAGTTTACCGCGGGCAGTTGTATCTTGCCGCGGGCAATGAAGAATCAGGCGCAGAAGTGTGGCGGACCAGTGACGGGACGAACTGGGAACAGATCGCCTCGGGCGGTTTTGGCAATGGAAATACCACAAAAGTATTTTTTGATAATGGAATGCTTGTTTATCAGGATACGCTCTTTGTTAACTTCACCAATTGGATTAACGGAGGTGGAATTTGGAAATCCTCTGGTGAAATCGTGATTATTCCCCCAGGTGCAAATCAAACCCTCACGTTCACCGATGAACCCGGCGTCACAACGACTCTCGAAATCCCCTCAGGTGCGATCACCCAAACTACCAAACTGGTCTATACCCCTTTGAATACACCTCCCGGGAGTCCTCCTGCCCCCTTCACCTTTGCCGGACGTACTTTTTCCCTAGAGGCTTACCAAAACGAAACCCTCCTCTCCCCCTTCCATTTTGCAACGCCCGCCACCCTCACCCTGTCTTACACGGATGCGGATGTCGCTGACTTGGATGAAAACGCCTTATTCTTGGAATACTGGAACGGCTCAGTCTGGGCAGATGCGGCATGTGGGGAGTATGACCGCCATCCTGCTGAAAACTGGCTGAGTGTCCCTATATGTCACCTGAGTGAGTTTGCGTTATTTGAAGTGTTGGCCGGAGATACCTTTATTTATCTACCGATTATTACAAAATAAGCCTTGCCTTATAACGTCAAAGGCCGCGTAGAGTACAACTCTACGCGGCCTTTGCGTTTTGTTAGGCGTTTTTCTTCCTATAGATTACTTCTAATCCCTTACCCTCACGAGAAAAATACAATGGTAGACCGCGTAATCCTCTCAGAACAACTCTCTATCTATGGCAACCTGGCTAATCATTAACCCCAGCAAATAAGCACCATCCAAGTTGGACAAGCTCCCAAACTTAGCATTTCATATGATCCCTCAAGCCCTCCTGAAACTCCCGTGCCTTTTGTATCGTTTGTGACAATATGGTACACTTTTTGGGTGGAGACAGATTCTCTTCCCCCTATTTCTGCCTTTTTTTCAGCGCAAGCCCTCCATGAACCGCGTTACCTGATTCAATTGCTTGTACTGACTTACCGATGGCAGGCTGGCATGGGCGATAGTCCCTTATCTTTCGCCCGTTTTGCGAAAGCCTTAAGCCAAAGCGCTCCGCAGCTTAACTTGCACCTTTCCCCTCAAACCATCAGAAATTGGGAAGGGGGCGTCCATTGCCCCAACTTCTTCTTTACCCTTCGCCTGGCGGATCAGGCTCCCGAGGGAAGCTGGCCGCGTGCGTTTGCCATGGATGTCTTGGCCGTGCAATGGCCGACCTTGTATGCACCTGGAAGTGAGGTTGGGGCAAACTATGTGAAAGCCTTGCTCGGTGATGAGCGGCTGGCTTCGCTTTCCTCAAGGATGCTGACAATGCCCGCTTTTTGGGCTTCGGTCAGCTGATCCCAGACCCCCTGTAACCGCTGTAAAACTTCATCGGGACGTTGTAACCCCAATAAATCGTACACTTCCGGGCCTAGCCGAATCGCGATCAGATCCACATTTTTCCGGGAAGGGCTAAGCGACCCGGTTAGATACCGGCTACATAACGAGCGGGGAATGTTGAGCCATTCGGCAAACTCACTGACGGTGCGGCGATGACCGGCTTCCGCTTCCCACTCCACAAATTTTCTTTCAAACCAAAGCGCAAAAGGATTTCGTGCCACAGGGGGACTCCTGGGGGCATTCTAGCAAGAGAAAGGCATTTTTTCAAGCCCTCTTGAAGTCGCCGTGCCGTTTTGCATCCAATGTGACAGAATGGTACACTCAAATTATGCCTTCAAAACCCACCCCCTCCCCTCCATCCTCCTTCAAATCTCATTCGCAGGATACGCGTGCGATCACGCGTCGGATCGTCTACGCGTACCGGGAAAAATTGGGGCAGAAAGGGAAATTGCTCCCTTTGCTTCAATTTGCCGAGGCTTTGAGCGAAAGCGTCGCCCACTTGAAGCTCCATGTCTCTTACCAGACCATCAAAAACTGGGAAGATGGCGTCCATCGGCCGGATTACTTTTTTACGATGCAAGTGGCCAATCACGCCCCTGAAGGAAGCTGGCAAAGGGCGTTTGCGATGGATTTACTGGCCGTCCAGTGGCCCAAACTTTACGCGCCTGGGAGTGAAATTGGGCGAAGATTTACCCAAGCCTCCTCCCTAAATCAGCCCTAATTCCCGTAGACTCCTGCCCCCAAATTCTATCCCTTACAGGAGTTTCTTATGCTCAACCTCAAAAAATTCTTCATCTTCAAACAACTTTCTGAAAACACTGAGGCGACCTACCGTTTCAGTCTTGGCCGTCTGGAATCCTGGGCCAACGAGAACCAGCTTGTGCTAGAAAAGTTGGAGGAAGAAGGTGTGCAGGCTTTTTTCGAAGCCCAGACTACTTGGAACCATAATTCAAAGTATTCCGCCTACTGCGCGGTCCGGGCCTATTTTCGTTGGCAGTATGGAGATAGCCACCCGGTGTTATCGTTTCATATGAAGCGAGAAAAAACGTCGCCGCAAAGATCGCTAGATAGTGATCAGCTTCTT